>NZ_JBKOTV010000009.1:0-107798 GCF_049738055.1 Streptococcus sp. CL6.22
ATAATATTATTCTTAAAACTCTCCTAGAGCAAAATAGCTACTAGGAGAGTTTTTTCTCTAATCAGAAGATACGTGACGGGACTAAAAACAATCTCATCTGCTTTGCGGATGAGGGTTTTCTTATTTTGTGCTATACTTAAGATATGCATAGAAAAACAGTGATTGATTTTAGGGCTTTGGGCGAGAGATACACCTTTACCCAGCCTATTAAAGAGTTGAAAACGAGAAATGTAGCAGAAGTGGCAGATTTGCTGGTACAAGTGGAAAGCTACCAAGAGCAAGGCTACTATGTGGTGGGCTATGTCAGCTACGAGGCTGCACCTGCTTTTGAGGAGAAATTAGCAGTTCATAAAGCTCCTTTACTGGACGAGTATTTGCTTTACTTTACTGTTCACGATAGGGTGGAGACATCTCCTATTCCCCTGACTTATGATGAGGTTGATTTGCCTTCAAATTGGCAGGAAGTGACGTCTGAAGCAGATTATGAAAAGGCGATTGCTCAGATTCACCATCATTTGCGGCAGGGGGACACCTATCAGGTCAACTACACCGTCCAACTCAAGCAAAAATTAAGTGCCAATCCTTTTGCCATCTACAATCGTATGGTAGTAGAGCAGGAGGCGGGCTACAATGCTTATGTTGAACATGACGAGATGGCAGTGATTTCCATGAGTCCAGAGCTCTTTTTTGAGCAAAATGACCGTGAGTTGACAACGCGACCAATGAAGGGAACGACTCAGCGTGGAGTGACTGACCAAGAAGACTTGGAGCAGGCCAGTTGGTTGGAACAGGATCCCAAAAATCGCTCTGAAAATATGATGATTGTGGACCTCTTGCGCAACGATATGAACCGTATTTCTGAAGTGGGAAGTGAACATGTGGAGCGTCTCTGCCAAGTGGAACAGTATTCAACGGTTTGGCAGATGACTTCGACCATCAAGAGTTGGTTGCGAGAGGATGTTGACCTTGTAGAGATATTCCGTTCTCTATTTCCTTGTGGTTCCATAACGGGAGCTCCGAAAATTGCGACTATGGAAATCATCAAGGACTTGGAGCCACAACCGCGCGGAGTCTACTGTGGAACGATTGGTCTCCTGCTTCCAAATGGACGACGAATTTTCAATGTTGCTATTCGGACCATTCAACTGCATCAAGGGAAAGCCATCTATGGAGTTGGCGGAGGCATTACATGGGATAGCACTTGGGAGTCTGAATACCGTGAGGTTCATCAAAAGGCGGCAGTTCTTTATCGTAAACAAGCTCGTTTCAAACTGATTACTACAGGGAAAATCAGCCAGAAGAACTTGCTGTTTGAAGAACAACATATAGAAAGGCTGAGAAAAGCTAGTCGGTATTTTGCCTTTCCATTTGATTCAGAAAACTTGAAACAAAAGATAGAGGAAGAGTGTCAGGCTTGTGATGCTAATCAAGATTACCGCTTGCGAATTTCTCTCGGCAAGTCTGGAGAGATAGAAGTCGATCGTCAAGTATTAACAGCTCTTAGTCCAAGTTTTTGTCAGGCCAAACTTTGCCTTCAGGAAGCCAATTTGCAACAAGCCTTTATCTACTTCAAAACGACTCACCGACCGCATTTGAGCATAGGGGAGCAAGAGATCATTTACCATAATAAGTCTGGAGAACTTCTTGAAACCTCTATCGGAAATTTGGTTCTGAAAATTTCTGGGAAACTCTACACACCGCCTATCCGACTGGGAATCTTGCCAGGAATTTACCGTCAGCTCTTGCTGGAAACAGGACAGGTAGAAGAGAGAGTCTTGACTTTAAAAGACTTAGCCCGAGCAGAAGCTATTTACGGCTGTAATGCAGTCAGGGGCTTGTATGAGTTGTCAGTAAGGGAGAACTAAATGAAATTAATATTTTTACATGGCCTAGGTCAGTCAGCAGATAGTTGGAAAGAAGTTCGGAATCTACTGACAGATTATCCTTCTGAGGCTATTGAGTTATTTCCTTCTGGAGTTAGCAACTATCAACAAGCTAAAGAGCGAGTTTATCAGCATCTAGCTCAAGAGACAGAACCTTTTATTTTGGTTGGATTGTCCTTAGGTGCTGCCCTGGCATTAGAACTATCTAGTTACGATTTATCAAATCTCCGAGCTTTGGTTCTATCAGGATGTCCACTTAAACTGTCTGGTAATATCCTATTTTATCTTCAGTTGATGATTTTTAAACTACTTCCCAAAAAAGTATTTGAAAAACAGGGAGCAGACAAGGCTTTTATGGTCGGAGTTTCTGAGGAATTGAAGACACTTGATTTAACTGATATATCAAGAACTTGTCCTTATCCAACCTTACTAATTTGTGGCAGCAAAGATAAACCGAATCTTAGTTCTATGAGAAGTCTTCATAAACTAATATCAGAATCTCAATTTCAGATTATACCAGATGGTCCTCATGTCTTGAATGAAGCTAAACCAAAAGAGTTTGCTGAACAGATTAAACCTTTCCTTGAATTGCTGAAATAAGTTTGATAAAATAATAGTGAAATCGATAACATCGTTATAGGAGAAAGAAATGAATAAACGTCTATTTTTAAAAATGAGTCTGGCTACCTTGCCAGTCTTAGCCTTGTTTTCACAACCTGTGTTAGCAGAAGAAAACATTCATTTTTCTAGTTGTAAAGAAGCTTGGGCGAATGGATACGCAGATATTCACGAGGGAGAACCTGGTTATTCTGCCAAGTTAGACCGCGATCATGATGGTGTGGCTTGCGAATTGAAAAATGCTCCTAAGGGTGCTTTTAAAGCAAAACAAACGGCTACAACTCAAACTGATACAACTTCATCCACAGCAAGTGGTTGGGTTAAGCAGGACGGTTCTTGGTACTATTTTGATGGAAATGGAAATCCAGTGAAAAATGCATGGCAGGGAAGCTATTACCTGAAAGCTGATGGTCAAATGGCACAGAGTGAATGGATTTATGACTCTTCTTATCAAGCTTGGTATTATTTGAAATCAGATGGTTCTTATGCAAAAAATGCATGGCAAGGAGCTTATTACCTTAAATCAAACGGTAAAATGGCACAAGGTGAGTGGGTTTATGACTCTTCTTATCAAGCCTGGTATTACTTGAAATCAGATGGTTCTTATGCTCGCAATGCATGGCAAGGAAACTACTATTTGAAATCAGATGGTAAAATGGCTAAAAATGAGCGAGTTGATGGAGGCCGCTACTATGTAGATGCTTCAGGTCTATGGAAACCATAAGTAAGGATAAAATCTAGAAAGTTAATGCAAACCTTTGCATAAATGAGTGAATTTTGTTATACTAGTACTGTAAGCATTTTCAATTAATTCATAATGAAAAAGGAGAATATGATGAGTCAAAAGATTATTGGGATTGACCTTGGTGGAACTTCTATCAAATTTGCAATCTTAACCACAGCAGGAGAAATCCAAGAAAAATGGTCTATCAAGACTAATATTTTGGATGAGGGAAGTCATATCGTAGATGATATGATTGAGTCTATTCAACATCGTTTGGACTTGCTTGGATTGGCAGCAGCAGACTTCCAAGGTATTGGAATGGGATCACCAGGTGTGGTTGACCGTGAAAAAGGAACTGTTATCGGCGCCTACAACCTCAACTGGAAAACCCTTCAACCAATTAAAGAAAAGATTGAAAAAGCCTTGGGTATTCCATTCTTCATCGATAATGATGCTAACGTAGCAGCTCTTGGTGAGCGTTGGATGGGGGCTGGTGAGAACCAACCAGACGTTGTCTTTATGACACTCGGTACTGGTGTTGGTGGTGGTATCGTTGCAGAAGGCAAATTGCTTCACGGTGTTACTGGTGCAGCAGGGGAGCTTGGCCACATCACTGTTGACTTTGACCAACCAATCGCATGTACTTGCGGTAAGAAAGGTTGCCTTGAGACAGTTGCTTCAGCAACAGGGATTGTTAACTTGACTCGTCGCTATGCTGATGAATACGAAGGCGATGCAGCCTTGAAACGCTTGATTGATAACGGAGAAGAAGTGACTGCTAAGACTGTATTTGATCTTGCAAAAGAAGGAGACGATCTTGCTTTGATCGTTTACCGTAACTTCTCACGTTACTTGGGAATCGCTTGTGCTAACATTGGCTCAATCCTAAACCCATCAACAATCGTAATCGGTGGCGGTGTGTCAGCTGCAGGAGAATTCCTTCTACAAGGTGTTCAAAAAGTCTACGATGAAAATACCTTCCCACAAGTACGCACAACTACTAAACTAGCTCTTGCAACTCTAGGAAATGACGCTGGAGTCATTGGAGCAGCATCACTTGTATTGCAATAAAATAAAAATGACAGAGCTTGGTGATTCATCAGGCTCTTTTTCAAGATCATAATTGTAAATATAACTCTTAACTTTTTGATTTTAGAAAGGAGATTTTAAATGAATAAGTCAGAACAATCCATGTTTGAATTGGCTTTGTCCATCGCAAAAAAGGCACATGAGGGACAATATGATAAGGCTGGAGTAGTTTATATCAAACACCCTCTTTTTGTAGCAAGTCTGGTCGATACACAAGAAGAAAAGGCAGTCGCTCTATTGCACGATGTTCTTGAAGATAGCCCTTATACAGCAGAAGAACTAATATTGGCTGGTTTACCAGAGACTGTTGTTACTGCAGTGCAGGTACTGACCAAGAAAAAGGGACAAGATTATCAACAATATTTGGAACTTGTTAAATCGAATCCTATAGCACGTTATGTCAAATTAGCAGATTTGAAACATAATTCAGATTTATCTAGACTAGCTACAATTACTGAAAAGGATCTGGAACGATTTGAAAAATACAAGAAAGCTATTGATTATCTGAGCATGTAGAAAAGCTTTTTTTATGCTATACTAGTTAGGACAATAAATGAGGTGAGAGAATGACAAAAGCAGATACGATTTTTAAAGAGAATATTGAACGAATCCTCAAAGACGGTGTCTTTTCTGAGCAAGCACGTCCCAAGTACAAGGATGGGACAGTTGCCAACTCTAAGTACGTAACGGGTGCCTTTGCAGAGTATGACTTGGCCAAGGGGGAATTCCCCATTACAACCTTGCGTCCCATTGCAATCAAATCAGCTATCAAAGAAGTTCTCTGGATCTACCAAGACCAGTCTAATAGCCTAGAAGTTCTCAATGACAAGTACAATGTTCACTACTGGAATGACTGGGAAGTGGGAAATACGGGAACCATTGGTGAGCGCTATGGTGCTGTTGTTAAGAAACACGACATTATCAATAAGCTTCTCAAGCAGTTGGAAGTCAACCCTTGGAACCGTCGCAATATCATTTCGCTCTGGGATTACCAAGCTTTCGAAGAAACAGAAGGACTACTCCCATGCGCCTTTCAGACCATGTTTGATGTCCGCCGTGTAGATGGAGAAATCTATCTGGATGCGACCTTGACCCAGCGTTCGAATGACATGTTGGTGGCCCACCACATCAATGCTATGCAGTACGTGGCTCTTCAAATGATGATTGCCAAGCATTTCGGCTGGAAGGTTGGGAAGTTCTTCTACTTCATCAACAATCTCCATATCTATGACAATCAATTTGAACAAGCTCAGGAATTGCTCCGTCGTGAGCCATCAAACTGCCAACCACGTTTGGTCTTGAATGTGCCAGATAAGACCAATTTTTTTGATATTAAAGCAGAGGACTTTGAGTTGGTGGATTATGACCCTGTCAAGCCACAGTTGAAGTTTGACCTAGCTATTTAAAAGAATAGAAAAAAGAAGTTGAGAAAATAAATCCCAACTTCTTTTGTTTCTTAACGTGATACGCGGCGACGAGCTGCTTTTTTACGGTTTTCTTCGATGAAAGCTGCTTTTTGCTCTTCTGGTTCGATCACTTTCTTTTTAAATGCGTATACTGCACCTGCGACTGCAGCGACAGTTCCTGCGACACCTGTTACAAGACCTTTAGCGAATCCTTTAGCCATGAGTCTTCCTCCTTTATCTTCTTAATCAGCCAGCCCCCTCAAGAGGTCACATTTTTCTGACTGACCTTTTTGTGTTATAATAATAGTAACGAAAAAATGGGAATTTTTCAAGGAAAAAAGATGAAAACAAAAATAATTGTGATTGTTGGACCGACTGCAGTTGGAAAAACAGCCCTTGCCATCGAAGTTGCAAAGCGTTTTAATGGCGAAGTGGTTAGTGGAGATAGCCAGCAAGTCTATCGAGGTCTGGATATAGGGACGGCTAAGGCTAGTCCAGAAGAGCAGGCAGCTGTTCCTCATCATTTAATCGATGTTAGAGAGGTAACCGAGTCTTACTCGGCTTTTGATTTTGTTTCAGAAGCTAAGAAGGCTATTGAGGATATTCAAAGCCGTGGCAAGCTAGCTATTATTGCTGGTGGGACTGGGCTTTATATCCAGAGCTTGCTTGAAGGCTACCACCTAGGTGGTGAGACTCCTCATGAGGAGATTTTAGCTTATCGAGCTAGTTTGGAGCCATATTCAGATGAGGAATTAGCCCATTTGGTGGAGCAAGCAGACCTTGAGATTCCCCAGTTTAATCGTCGTCGTGCGATGCGTGCCTTGGAAATTGTCCATTTTGGTCAGGATTTGGAAAATAAAGAGAGTCTATATGAACCGCTGATTATCTGCTTGGACGATGAGCGCAGTCAGCTTTATGAGCGTATCAATCACCGAGTGGACCTGATGTTTGAAGCTGGACTTCTAGACGAAGCTAAGTGGTTGTTTGACCATTATCCAGATGTGCAGGCTGCTAAAGGGATTGGTTACAAGGAACTCTTTCCTTACTTCCGTGGAGAGCAGACCTTGGAGGATGCTAGTGAGAGTCTCAAACAGGCGACCCGTCGTTTTGCCAAGCGTCAGTTGACCTGGTTCCGTAATCGCATGCAGGTCACCTTTTATCAGATTGGAGAGCCTGGTGTGCAGGAGCGTATTTTTAGCCAGATAGAGGAGTTTTTAGATGATTGAAACGGAGAAAAAAGAGGAACGGGTTCTGCTCATTGGTGTAGAATTGCAGGGAATGGACAATTTTGACCTCTCCATGGAAGAATTGGCCAGTCTAGCTAAGACAGCTGGGGCAGTTGTTGTAGATAGCTACAGACAAAAACGTGAAAAATATGATTCCAAGACCTTCGTCGGCTCTGGTAAGCTAGAAGAAATTGCGCTCATGGTGGATGCAGAAGAAATTACTACTGTCATTGTCAACAACCGTCTGACGCCAAGGCAGAATGTCAATTTAGAGGAAGTTCTGGGTGTCAAGGTCATTGACCGTATGCAGTTGATTTTGGATATCTTTGCCATGCGAGCTCGAAGCCATGAAGGGAAGCTCCAAGTTCACCTAGCTCAGCTCAAATATCTCTTGCCTCGCTTGGTTGGTCAGGGAATTATGCTCAGTCGTCAGGCAGGGGGAATTGGTTCCCGTGGACCTGGTGAAAGCCAGCTGGAGCTGAATCGTCGTAGTGTTCGAAACCAAATTACGGATATCGAGCGCCAGCTCAAGGTGGTTGAGAAAAATCGGGCGACTGTCAGAGAAAAACGTTTGGAGTCAAGCACCTTTAAGATTGGTTTGATTGGTTACACCAATGCTGGGAAATCAACCATCATGAACACTTTGACCAGTAAGACACAGTATGAAGCAGACGAGCTCTTTGCGACTTTGGACGCGACAACTAAGAGTATCCATCTGGGAGACAATCTCCAAGTAACTTTGACAGATACAGTTGGCTTTATCCAAGATTTGCCGACAGAGTTGGTGTCCAGTTTTAAGTCAACCTTGGAAGAAAGCAAGCATGTGGACCTTCTGGTTCATGTTATCGATGCCAGCAATCCTTACCATGAGGAGCATGAAAAAACAGTCCTGTCCATCATGAAAGACCTGGACATGGAAGATATTCCTCGCCTGACCCTTTATAATAAAGCGGATTTGGTGGAGGATTTTACGCCTACCCAAACGCCTTATGCCCTCATTTCTGCCAAGTCTGAGGATAGTCGTGAGAACTTGCAGGCACTATTTTTAGAGAAAATCAAGGATATTTTTGAATCTTTTACCCTGCGCGTGCCTTTTTCTAAGTCCTATAAGATTCATGATTTAGAAAGTGTAGCGATTCTGGAAGAACGTGATTATCAGGAGGATGGCGAAGTGATTACAGGCTACATTTCCGAGAAAAACAAATGGAGGTTAGAAGAATTTTATGACTGATATTAAAACGTTGGCTCTAAAATATGGGGGCTATACAAGTCTGGACAAGGTCTATCTGGATCAACTTCTAGCTGGTAAAACAGAGCAGGAGCAGTTGGCATTGGTCACTCCTCCACCTAGCGTGGTCAATGCTTACTTTGCAGAACTCTATCAGAAAAAGAGTCCTCAAGCAGCGACGGATTATTTTGCAGAAGTCAGTCAGGAACTGAATCTTTACAATACTGAGCCAAGTTTCGCCCTAGAAAATAAGCCTTTTATTCGGCTTAATCTGTCTGGTAAATCCTTTGGTTTTTGTTATGAGAGTGAGGGTCTGGGTCGAATTTTCTCTGAAAATGAAGAGGTTATTTCAGATGACTTGCTCTTTGAAATTGCGCAAATTTTCCCCCATCAGCTAGTCTTTGAGGAGTTTGGTAAGATTTATCTGAAGGCTGTCGGGGACGAGGAAGTTGTTAGTGTGGAGAGTCTCACGGCTTTGACTGATTTGGAAAGCTTGACTGATGGTCGTAAACGTCTTAAAGGTTACAGCCAAGAGGAGTTATTACAAGAAGCCACAGCTTTTTCTGGCAAGCGCTATTTCCGATCGGAAAACCGCACAGCTATGTTATATATTGATTAATTAGAAAGTATCGAATGGATATTCAATTTTTAGGAACGGGGGCTGGTCAGCCCTCTAAAGCCCGCAACGTATCAAGTCTTGCTTTGAAACTTTTGGATGAGATTAATGAAGTCTGGCTCTTTGACTGTGGAGAAGGTACGCAAAATCGCATTCTGGAAACCACAATTCGACCACGTAAGGTCAGCAAAATCTTTATTACCCACCTACATGGAGACCACATCTTTGGCTTGCCAGGTTTCCTTTCTAGTCGTGCCTTTCAGGCCAATGAAGAGCAGACAGATTTGGATATCTATGGACCTCAAGGCATCAAATCTTTTGTATTGACAAGTCTACGAGTGTCAGGTTCGCGCCTGCCTTACCGTATTCATTTTCATGAGTTTGACCAAGATTCTCTAGGAAAAATCCTTGAGACCGATAAATTTACAGTCTATGCGGAAGAATTGGATCACACTATTTTCTGTGTTGGTTACCGTGTCATGCAAAAGGACTTGGAAGGAACGCTGGATGCTGAAAAACTCAAGGCAGCTGGTGTCCCATTTGGCCCACTTTTTGGGAAAATCAAGAACGGCCAGGATGTTGTTTTGGAAGACGGAACTGAAATCAAGGCAGCAGACTATATCTCAGCTCCACGTCCAGGTAAAATTATCACTATTTTAGGAGACACTCGAAAAACGGATGCCAGTGTGCGTCTGGCTGTCAATGCCGATGTCCTTGTCCATGAATCGACTTATGGCAAGGGTGATGAAAAAATAGCTCGTAATCATGGTCACTCAACCAACATGCAGGCAGCAGAGGTCGCAGTAGAAGCAGGAGCCAAACGCCTCTTGCTCAACCATATCAGTGCCCGTTTCCTCTCAAAAGATATTAGCAAGCTCAAGAAAGATGCTACAAGTGTCTTTGAAAATGTCCATGTCGTCAAAGACTTGGAAGAAGTGGAAATCTAAAAGCTTGAGAAAGGAACAGTATGCCTACTATTCTCATTACCGGAGCTAGCGGTGGCCTAGCTCAAGAAATGGTCAAACTCCTGCCAAATGACCAACTCATCTTGCTTGGTAGAAATAAGGAAAAATTAGCCCAACTCTACGGAGACCATCCCCATGCAGAATTGATGGAAATCGATATTACCGATGATTCAGCCTTAGAAACTCTGGTAGCAGACCTCTATCTCCGCTATGGCAAGATTGATGTTTTGATAAACAACGCTGGTTACGGGATCTTTGAGGAATTTGACCAGATTTCTGACCAAGATATTCACCAGATGTTTGAGGTCAATACCTTTGCCCTGATGAATCTATCTCGTCGCCTTGCGGCCCGTATGAAGGAAAGTAGAAAAGGCCATATCATCAATATTGTTAGCATGGCAGGTTTGATCGCTACTGGCAAGTCCAGTCTCTACTCAGCGACCAAGTTTGCTGCTATTGGTTTTTCAAATGCTCTGCGCCTCGAACTCATGCCCTATGGAGTCTATGTGACAACAGTCAATCCAGGACCAATCCGCACAGGATTTTTTGACCAGGCCAATCCAGATGGAACCTATCTCAAGTCGGTTGACCGCTTCCTGCTAGAACCAGATACAGTGGCTAAAAAGATTGTCAAGATTATAGGAAAAAACAAACGAGACCTCAATCTACCGATGTTGTTGAACCTAGCCCATAAGTTTTATACTCTCTTTCCAAAGCTAGCTGATAAGCTGGCAGGGGAGACTTTTAATTATAAATAAAAAAAGTTGTTCCTAAAATGGAGCAACTTTTTTGACGATTAGAACAAATCAATACCAGTCTTGTTTAATGCGTGGCAATGATAAGTGAAGGCGTTGATAAAATTAGAGTAGTATTGCTGATCAATAAATTTTGCGCTTTGAAGATAATTAAATAGATTTTTGGCTAGGGGAATAGCCTCAGGTTTATTCCATCTAAATTGATTGTAAACATGTTCAACTTCTAGGAACATGAGTGGAATAGCCAGGTAGCCTCGTTCGAAGGTCTGAAGTGATTTAATTTTTTTAATAATATCATCAGCCTTTTGATAGTACCCTAGTTCAGAGAAGTATTTTACGGAGAAAGTGAGAGCATTTAAAATACGGATGTAGGTATCAGTATTAGCACTTTCCTTGTACATAAGTAATAATTGTTTGCTCATATGGTCAATAAGTTCCATAGGAGAATGATTGACGATGACGCGATAAATTTCAAGTTCGATACTATTAAAGACATCCGATTTCATTAAATGATTGATAATGTTTTGAATCCTGGCAACAGTTTCTGGACTCTTTGCTATGGTTGGATAGTGTCTTAATTTGATAGATTTGAAAATCATCTCTGCTTGAAGTGGATTGTCTTTTAGATAGACATCAAATAATTTTTCGTATTCTTCAATGTAAGTGAGGATATCTTCTTCATGGACCACATGTTTGCCAAATTCAATAGCAGGTAATTCTAAACAATCTCCACCTTTATTTGCATAGGCGATAACAAAATCATTCCATTCAACTCCGATAACAATTAACAGTTTGGCAAAGTTTTCAAGTGAAATTCCTTTTTCTCCTTTTTCAAATTGACTTAGGAACTGTGGTGATACGATATCTGAGGCGGCTTCCTTTAGGCTGAGGCCTCGTGCTTCACGCAGGTACTTAAATGTAGTTCCAAATGGATATAGGTTTTCCATAAATCATCTCCTTACATACTTCTAAGACTATTATACAAAAATTTAGAGAAAAAAATGGAGAAAGAAAACTATAGTTACAAAATATTAGAATTCTATGCTATTTTTTGTTTTTATGAACAAGATTGAAACTATAGTTTAAATGACGCAAAATTTAAATATCTATTATGGTATGATAAGGAAAAGGACAGGAAATAAAGTGAGCTTGTTATACTAGTATAACAAGGATTGACTTACCACTCAATCCTATTCTATCAGCCATCAAAGGAGAAAAAGCCATGAGAAGAACTTAAATGCTCGATACTAGAAAAATATCATAGTTATTTTTAAGGTTATAAGACAATTATCATAAATTTTTAGAAAAATAGAAATATATAAGGAGTTTTGTTATGAGAAACAGAAAAATGTTGGCCTCTTCTTTACTAGCCGGAGCTTTATTGTCAATAGGTTATGTAGCCTCTAAACCGACAACGGTTCATGCCTTAACAGATATGAGTGTCAAGGATACTCAGAATCCCTTGAAAATCACCTTGATACCCACTACTGGGAACCCGTTTTATTCAGGAAGTGTGTTGGTAGATATTCAAAGAAATTCTTCTACTGATAATCCATCTTTGTATTAT
The DNA here is from genome assembly GCF_049738055.1 of Streptococcus sp. CL6.22. Taxonomy (GTDB): domain Bacteria; phylum Bacillota; class Bacilli; order Lactobacillales; family Streptococcaceae; genus Streptococcus; species Streptococcus mitis_DJ. Next base: position 12,078 of record NZ_JBKOTV010000009.1, read on the forward strand.
GATTTAGTTAATGAAGATACAGGGGCTATTGTAGCTAGTTATAACTTTAATAGTTTTGGGGATCAAACTAGAAGTCAATCCCATGTTTGGTTACTATATGCTGAAGATGGAAGATATCATATTGATGTTTATAGTGAAAAAGACTTTGGGAAACGATATTTTGGTCGGTCAGAAGTATTTAAAGTATCAAATCACGGATATGTACCCATAACAAATTCAGAGACACCTAAAGCTACTGAAACACCAAAACAATCTACTAGTTCTAACTCAGCTCAGACTGGTTGGTCAGGTAACTCATACTACAAAGCTGGTGTTAAAGTAGTGAATCAATGGATTTTTGATGTTCAGTACAATTCTTACTTCTACCTCAATGCTTCAGGTAACTTTGTTCAAAATGCCTGGTCAGGCAATTACTACCTCAAATCAGGTGGTTACATGGCTAAGAGTGAGTGGATTTATGATAAAAACTATAGTTCATACTATTACCTAACATCAGAAGGAAGCTATGCTCGTAGTACTTGGGTAGGTAGCTATTACCTCAAATCAAATGGTAAGATGGCTAAGAGCGAGTGGGTCTATGATAGCAGCTACCAATCTTATTATTACCTAACTTCTGAGGGTAGCTATGCTCGTAATACATGGATAGGTGACTACTATCTCAAGTCAAATGGTAAGATGGCAGTCAACGAACGGACCCCAGATGGCTACAAAGTAGATGGCTCAGGTAAGTGGGTAAAATAAAACTTTTTTGAACTGGGAGAAAATAATGGAAAAACATGAAAACCAAATGAATGAAGAGATAATCGTAGAAAAAGTCGAAGATACTGAAGAAGTGACCGTAGAAAAAGTCGATGAGACTACGGAAAGAATGGAAGAATCAATTAATGAAGTAGTTACAGAGAAGCCTGATAAAGTAGAAGCACTCAAAAAAGAGGCGTCAATTTTTGTAGAAAAAGCTGGACAACAAATTGAAAATCTAGATATGAATGGTCTCATTGAAAAGATTAAAAAACTATTTGAAACAAAACCTCTACAATCTATCGGGATAAGCCTAGCTATCTTTCTTGTTCTGTTCTTTGGAATTCGCAAATTAACCAGTGATCCCTTAGATGGAACTTATGAAATTTTAACAAGACGTGATCATTTAGTCATGGTGATTAAAGGAAATGCTGGAACCGTCACCTCTGAAGATTCAGACGGAGACAAAGAAAAAAGATTAGTGAAAATTAATAAACAAAAGAAAGAATTGACAATCACAGACGATAAAGGAAGAGATTTAGGAAAAACAAAATATATGTTAAAAGATAAAGAACTCTATCTTCAAGAGCCAGATCAAACCTTTAACCGAGTAAAATAGACTACACATTCAAAGCTTACCTCAGTACCCTAAAAGTTACTGAGGTAGGAAATTGTATACAGGGAGAATATCATATGAAATTTAAAAAATTAATAACTCTAGCCAGCTTGGTTGGCCTAATTACTTTCTTATTGCCTGTTGTTTCATCAGGTAATCAATCACTAGCTCCGGTAAGTGAGTACGTAGTTGATTATCTAAATGCGCCTTCCCGATTTATGGTATTTATTGTTTGGTACGGTGCATTTGTAATCACTTTATTATTATCTTTATTTATAGTAAATAGAAGAGTGATAGCAATTATTCAGTCACTTGTCATTATTTTATTAAGTGCATTTAGTTTGTTTATTCATTTTACATTCTTGAATGAAATAGTTGGTAGATCTCAATTAGGTTATGGAGCTATTCTATATTTTATCTGTGCTTTGATAAATATTTTTGCGGCAATAATGATTATAAAAGGTGCTAAAGCTACTAATAAACGGATTGATTAAATAACTTCTTTTCAGTAGTAGTTGGGATGGATGTACTAATAATAGCAGGTTTTTTAGTAAAATAGAAAAAAGATGGAGAATGAAGTGGAAGAGAAATCAGTATTATTAGAAAGTAATTCATCTAACAAAATAGAGAAAATGATGAGGCAAAGATATGCAGATATCCAATCTTCAGCAAATAATCTATAATCGTGATACTAAACTAATAGAAACATCTAAAAAATGGTGGAAATTTTGGAAATAATAAAAAATCATAACAATATTTGTACAATAACTGTTATACTTTTATGGAAAAATAAATAATATTTAGGAGTCTCTTATGAAAAAAAGAAATACTTTACTTATCTTAGGCGCACTACTTTCTAGTGTCGGTTTAGCAGCTTGTTCATCATCTATGGATACAAAAGGAAAAGGTATCACTCAATTAATGAACGAAAATCAAGAGAGAGTTTTCTATCTTGTGCACGATTCTAATGATGATGACCTACCTGGAAAAGATGAAGATATAGAATACGTCTATATCACAAAAAGCGGAAAACTGAAAGGGTACCAAATAGACGTAAATTTTCATATGGATGAAGTTGTAGGTAAAAACATCGATGAAGTTAGAAAGTTAGCTGAGGAAAAATCCAAAAAAAATTTTGAAATCGATAAAGTTACAGCTAGGGTAGAAACGGATTCGTCAGGGAATAACACTACAGAAGAACAGATAAAAATATCTTGGTACCAAAATAAAGCAGATTATCGTACTTACAAATCTCTAACCTATGGACAAATCCGTGATAGATACTATGCTGGATATAATTCAGGGCGTTCCAGATCCGACTACAATTCTGCACAACTACTCGTTACCGAAGTTTCTAAAGGAAATGTAATAGACTTTGATAAAGCAGATGGTAAAATTGTAGAAGAAAAAAAATAAACAAATTAAGTATCAAATAAAATTCTTTGATGACATTGTAGCTCTTCTTAGATAAACGATAATCACCAGATTTTAATTTACGTTCTATCTTTTCAAAATCAACAACAGCATTATAATCATCCAACGCTAAATCCAAACGAGTTATTTTAGCTTTTAAATCTAATAACAATTAAAAAAAACTGTTCCAGTCACTATCAATCTTTTGAGCTAAATTTGTGCATCCCTCACCTGTCCAAACATAATTCCTAGACATCGATGAATTAATCATTTTATAGATTTATTCCATGTTTTCTTGACGACAAGAAACCTAGACTGTTTTTATAAATTTCTATTTTAGGTGAAATTTGGTATCCTAAATGGGTTAATTTCACTAATACTCTAATTGATGATGATAATAAACAACTTATTAAAAATTCAGGCATGAGACAGTCTGATTATGATAGACAGATTAAACGTGAACAAGAGATTAAGGAAGAGCAACAGCAGTGTGAAAAATAGATGAAAGAAGCTGCAGGAGCTCTAGTGGATTTTGGTAGTGGATGGTACCCAAAAGATTATTATTTCATAGAAGCTATAGAGTTTTTTATCGGAGCTTTAGAAAATTTCAAAGCTGATAATATGAAGGAACTAGTAAATTTATATGATGATACAAAATATAAAGAATTACAGTTGAATTATCAGAAACAAATGCTACAGTTACAAAGGGAACAATATATTGATACTAAGAAAATGCTTCAAGCATTAAGATACAACAATTATGTTCAAACGTTACAATTACAGCAGTTAGACGGAATCCGTAGAAATACAGAAGAAGCAGTTGATTATTTGAGAAATTTACGTGTTCAAGAAAATCATTATCACACACATAATCATTACCATCAAAATAATATTTATTAATTTATATAGGTGAAATTAAAATTAGAAATAATATGAAGAAAATTATAAAAATAATTACCTGTTTGGGTTTGTTTTACAGCTTATTTTCACTTGTGAATTCAGCCCAAGCTGACAGTACTGACTACAATCAACTATTGCCACAAATTACCGAGAAGTGGGAGAGTAAACATCTATTTGAAAATAATGCTAATAGACTTGGTTACGCTTTGATGGATATTGATAAAAATGGGACGGAGGAGTTATTAATCGGACTGAAAAATAGGGAAAAATGGGAATTATTTGAAGTCTATTATATGAATGGTAATACTCCAACTCCCTTATTTGATAGATTTTGGGATACAAGTCATAGAATGGGGACAGTTATTAATACCTACACAGATGGAAGTATTATTGTTTTTGAAAGTGTTCCAGGAATTGTATCATATAGATTGTTCCAACTTTCTAAAGAAAATAAGGAGCCAACGTTAATTAAAAAAGGTGAATTTAGAGCAGGAGAAGGTGACTTAGATGAATTAAACCTTGATTCTAAAATAAAAATAGATACCTCAACTATTGAATATACTTCTCTAAATCTTCCAATCATTGGAGATAATATGGATCCTAATCCTCCCATGCCCAAGTCCCTTGTCGATGCCAAAATTGGAGATGAAATTCCTTTGCCATCTGAGCTAGTAGGTATTTGGATTAATAAAGAGCCAAATAATGGTACTAAACCTGGTAGAGCTTCATCACTTATTTTAGGAGATGATGGTAGCTATACTGGAACTTTTAAAGATGGAGATATTAGAGGGAAATTATCCCGTCTTAAAAAAGTGAGTGAGAACGGATTTATTGTCTTAAAAGATAATCAGGAGGATCAAGAGTTTGCTTTTAGTGTCGGTTTAGGTGGTGGTTTGCCTCCTGGTCATCGACTCGAACATGGTATGGTACTAGAAGGGCGAACTTTATATAATGTATTGTGGGTAGTAAAAGAAGGGGAGGAAGACTATTCTAAACCTACCAAGCTAGTAACTTTTGTAAATCCAACTTATGGTCCTAAGAAAATCGAGAAAAAGGTAGAGCAAGAAGTAGCGAAACAAGGCGATACAGCAGCAGAATCAACTCAAGATAGTAGTGAGGAGACAAAGCCAGAAGAGAAACTATTCGGAAACAATCCAGTGTTTATCATTGTTGCAGGAGCTGGACTTGTCCTTGTTGTAATCCTATCTATATTTTGGTTTAAAAAATAAGATTTTATGAAATCCCCTTGATTTACTATTAGAGAAAAAACCTCAAAAACTAGGGTTGAAAGCTAGTTTTTGAGGTTTTTAGGTTATTCGATTTAGAGTGATTCTCAACTATCAAACTGGACTTCTTCTAGTAGATAGTCGATAAAGCGTTCGCCCATCTTGGATAGGCTGGTTTTTTCATGCTGGATATAGACCAGCTCAATGGGGTCATCAATGTCCAGTGGGATGGAAACGATGTTATCTCCGTTAAGATTACTGTTCAAAATCCCCGTCGCAATGGTGTAACCATCTAAACCGATCAAGAGATTAAAGAGGGTAGCACGGTCACTGACCACGATGGATTTCTTGTGGTGTTCTTGGGAAAGAATCTCTTCTGAAAAGTAGAAGGAATTGTGCGTTCCCTGATCATAGCTTAGGTAAGGGAAGTTTTCCAAATCAGACAGTTTGACCTTGTCTTTCTTTGCCAGAGGATTGGTCTTGCTGACAAAGATATGGGGCTGGGCGGTGAAGAGATGGTGAGCTAGCAGGTGGTTGTCATCCAGCATTTTGGTCAGTACATCACGGTTGTAGCTGTTTAGGAAGAGGACACCGACCTCACTACGGAAGTTCTTGACGTCGTCGATAATCTCCCAAGTCCGCGTTTCACGAAGGAAGAGCTCGTATTTTTCCATATCACTTTTCTTGAGTAGAGAAACAAAGGCATTGACTACAAAGGCATAGTGCTGAGACGAAACGCTAAAGAGTTCGCGGTGGGCGACAGGATTTTTATAGCGTTCCTCCAGAAGCTGGGTCTGCTCGACAACCTGACGGGCATAAGAGAGGAACTCCATTCCATCGCGGGTCAAGGTGATACCCTTGGGATTGCGGATAAAGATCTCAATGCCCATTTCATTTTCCAAATCTCTCACAGCATTAGAAAGACTGGGTTGGGTGATAAAGAGTTGCTTGGCTGCCTCATTCATGGAGCCTGTTTCGACGATTTTGATAATATAATGTAATTGTTGAATTCTCATGTTTTTATTGTACCACACTTGCGTCAGAATCGCCAAAGAAGATAGGAAAATCAGGGGGAGTGTGTGGGTCTCTGTAAAGTAGTTAAGAAGAAACTTCTAAATCATTTAGTAAATAAGATTAAAAATTTTCCTCGAAAATAAGAAACTTGCACGATTTACTCATTACTTAGCCAATACTAGAGTTTATACTAGTTACTGTAAAGATGATCATCTAAAAGAAGGAAGGAGGCAACCTTATGGCTAAAAATATAAATCGTTCAGAGATTGATTCTTTAAGTTTCGAGGTTGAAAACCAAGAACTTTCCGGGCAATCAGAAGCTAGTGGTACACAGCTTTTAAAATGACACTAGCAGGTCTCTGTGGATTGTGTTTCACCTATTTCTATGAGTGTACGAGAAATAATGTTCGCTGTTAGATAAAACAAAAGGAAAATTCTAGTGTTTTATTACAAAACATTGACAACATTTTGATTTGGTGTTATATTTACGGGGAGAAAGACAAATAAAACAAGACAACTTTGAGATTGATTCTTTGGATTATGGAAATTAATAGCTAAGAATTGGATGGTAAATCTGCTGCTGGGTGGCGTACGGCTGTTAGATTAACAGCACAGGGGCGCGGTGGTTGGTGATTTACATATTCTTATGAATGTATTTCGTCAAACGTGCGCTGTGGATAAAACTCTCTATTTTTTGACAGGAGGATAAAATGGAAGGAATTATTGGAACACTAGATTTCTATGCACCTGTACTGGTCTTAGGAGTTGTTGTCATAGGGATTGTTTACTTTATGAAAAAAAGAAACGATCGCAAATAATCAACATCAACCGATACCTGAAAAAGGCATCGGTTTTTTATAACTTGAATATGTTGCACAAAATACTCATGGAAAACCTTGAAAGAAACCGTATAATGAGAGAGTAATAAAGAAACGGAGGAATGAAATGATGAAACAGCTTATCGTGACAGGATTAACAAAAACATTTGGTCAAGGGGATAATATCGTTTATGCTTTATCAGATGTGAACTTGTCCGTTGAAAAAGGTGAATTTCTGGCAATTATGGGAGCCAGTGGTAGTGGAAAAACAACACTCCTCAATTGTATTTCAACGATTGATAAACCAACATCAGGTGAGATTCGATTTGAAGATTTTGACATCATCCATGCCAAGGAAAATGAACTAGCTGACTATCGTGCTAAAAACATTTCCTATATTTTCCAAGCTTACAACTTGGTGGAAACCTTGACAGTTTATGAAAATATCGTTCTACCTCTTCAAATTCAGGGGAAAAATATCAAAAAACATCAGGATAAGATTGAGGAAATTTTGAATAAGTTGGCCATCCAAAACTTAAAAGATAAGTTTCCTAATCAGTTATCAGGTGGCCAGCGACAACGTGTGGCAACTGCTAGAGCCTTGATTGATGATTCTAAACTGATTATCGCAGATGAGCCGACAGGAGCCTTGGACTCTGCCAATTCTGAAAAACTGATGGCACTTTTGCAGGAAATCAATAAAAGTTTTGGGATCACCATTTTATTGGTCACCCACGACCCTGCTGCAGCAAAGTATTCCTCACGGATGGTGCTACTCAGTGATGGAAAGATTATGGATGATTTGAAACGTAACAGCTTATCTAATGAAGAGTATTTGCAAGAGATATACAGCCGTACCAGATAGGAGGGGGAAAGTATGTATCCAAAATTGATTTTACGAAATGTATTTCGAAATTTACAGACCTATACCATCTATTTTTTCAGTCTGACCTTGATTTATAGCTTGCTCTACGCTTTTAATGCTTTACCAAGCCATCCAGTGATGCAAAGTTTATCAGGAGCAAAGGAAACGTTGACGACGGTGATGAGCCAGTACATGGGTTTGCTTTCCTATCTGATTCTATCGGCGATTGCCTTTCTCATCGTTTACGCCACAAATTTTGTGCTGGGACGGCGCAAGAAAGAGTTGGGACTTTATGCAACGCTGGGAATGAAGAAGAAGCAGATTATCCGTACCCTGTTCTTTGAAACCATGCTGGTCAATATCTTTTCTTTGATTCTAGGTTTCTTTCTTGGAGTGATCTTACTGGTCATTCTAGCTAAGATTGCATCTGAGTTTTTCATGGCTAATTACTTTGGTAATCTGGTTTTCTTTGATAGTAAGTCTGTCATCTTACTAGTTTATTCCTATTTGGTAACCAGTTTTATTGTTGGTGTTATGGACATTATCACTTTTAGAAAGCAAAATATCATTGCACTCATTCAAGAAAATGGGGTCAAGAAATCTGTCTTGGCAAAAGGCAAGCCAGTTCTTCAAGTACTTCTCTTTATTCTTTCGACAGCTGTTATCGGTTTTGGTGCTCTCTATTTTTCAGACTATCACCATCTATCATTCTTGAAAAGCTGGGGTATCTTGCTGGTATCTGTCTTCGTGATTTTTGTGATTTTATTTTACAATACCTTGAGCCATTTTATCTTGGTCTCCCTTAGAAAACTGCCTCAAACCTACTATAACAAACTAAACACTTTTAAAATCCGTCAATTTTCAAAACAAGCTGATAGTAATTCGGTCACGTTGGCTGTCTTATCCTTGACCTTGACACTGGCTCTCAGCTTACTCGTTTTTAGTGGTAGTGCCTATACGACTATGAACCGAGAGCTGAACAAATACTCACCTTATGATGTAACTGTCAATCTCTACCGTGGTCAAGAGTTTCAATTTTCTCAGGAATCTGTCAAAGACAGATTGAAAGCAGATGGATTTGACTTTAACCTCATCAAAGAGGAGTACAGCTATCCTAGCTATTCTAGTGATGTAATCTATAAAGATTTGATTGATACCAGCAATCTCTGGGAGCATGATAAGAAACTTCCTGAATCAAAAGTACCGATTTTAGGAATTTCTGCCTACAATCACCTCCGCAAACTGCAAGGGAAAAAAGCGGTTGACTTAGCAGAAGACCAATTTCTAGTCAATGCCAATTATAAAGGAACTGCCAAGCAGATTCAGGACTTTCTATCAACGACCAAAACCCTCATGATTAACGGTCATTCTCTCAACCTTGCCTCTTCGAAGCCACTTGAAACAGTTTACTTTTTATCTTCAGTAGGTCTAAATGACGCAGGAACCTTGATTGTACCAGATAAGGTAGTAGTTGGATTGACGGAAGACCACACGACCTATGTTGCTAATTTTAAAGAAAACATTGACAAACGGGAAGTAGAAACATTCTTGAGTCAGTGGATTGAAAAATACTACTTCACTCGTGATGGAGCAGAGTTGAATTCGTTCACCTATCAAACGAAAGGAAGTATTTTTGAGGTTTACCTTGGATTTATGGGCGTCATTGTCTTTGTCATGATTTTTGTCAGTGTTATTTTTATCATTATTTCCCTCAGTATCTTGTCACTTCAAACTTCTACAAGTTCTTTGGATAGTGTCAATGATTATCAAATCTTATACCTTCTTGGTAACAAGAGAAAGCAAAATCGCTCTATTCTTTTGCAACAGATTCTAAGTTATTTCTTGGTTCCGCTGGTTATCGCAGGTCCGCTAGCATTTTCCTTGAGTACCGCTCTTTTGGGCTATTTTGAGAATTTCGCTAATACCAGCATTTCTATTGATATCACCTATCTGGGAATAGCGGTCTTACTATTTGTTCTTTACCTGCTAGTGACTTACAGAGTAAGTTGGCAAATTATTGAAAATTAAGTCAAATACCAGAGTTGCCAATCCGACAATTCTGGTATTGTGTTATAATGATATTAAAGTAGTTCAGGAAGTGGATACATATGAAACAGTTTGTCAAATCGCTCTCGAAAAACTCACTTTTATTGTGGTGGTTGACGATTTTTAATCATCTAGCTTTAATGATTTATATTTATTATAGGATCCCTCTGGACTTTTCGACAGATTTTTCCTTGCAGATGGTTTTATTGCTGATTATTGCTTTAATTGTATTTAGCTATATTTGTAATATTGTGACCTTTCGGTATAGTGAGTTGAAACTCTGGTTGCTCCTGATGATGTTTCTCATTAGCTGGCAATCCATATTTAATCAAGGAGTTGCGAGCACCCTGTTGCACTTTTTTGATATTCTTCATCCGCTCAACTCTTTTTTATTGGTGTATAGTTCTCTGTCTATTATCTTTCTGGGAGAGAAAATAGGAGAAGAACTGTTGAGTGTGTCCTTTGTGTTGACACTAATCACCATTAGTTCGTATCTATTAAGTCCTTCAATTTTTCTATTTCTGTCCTTGTTTGCGTCTTTCTTTTTAAACCTTGTTCCCTTGATTTTACTGATTTTATATCATAAAGAGTTGAAAAGTAAACTCAAGTATCAGAGACGAAATTTGTGGATATTAGCTTTAATATTGCCTCTTTCTTATTTCTTTTTATATATCAATACGAGGGGCTCAGGAGTGATGAACCTAGTCTGGTATCTGGAAATTGTTGGCATTTTAGCTTTTTTACACTTCAAAACGATTATCAGCTCTCTTCAAAAAAAGGTATCAGAGTTAAAATTGTCCTATATAAAAGCTTTTTCACGCTTGTTTTTACTGGTTATGTTTTTGTTAGTAGGCATTTTCATCATCTTTCATTTAGACTTAAACACGAGCTTTTTGGTATTGAATATCATGTTACTATTGTTCGGGATTTGTTCGGAAGAATTGATTCGCCTTTTTCGTTCTGCTGAAATGCTAGATGCTAGGGATTATGTAAAAGTTCTCTTTTTAAAGCGTAACCGTATGGTGAAAAGTCTGCTGGCAAATGAAGACACAGAACAACAGTTCTCCGAATTTCTTCACAATGAAATCCTGCAAAATGTGATGGCGATAAAAAATTTTAATAAATATAGTAGCAATCAAGCTTTTGGTGAACAGATCAATCTGGTGACAGAGGAGTTGGTTCAGCGGATTCGTGAGCGGATGGATTATTATCAGCCAATGGTAGAAACAGACGAGCAGTTAGACATACAGTATCAAGGGCTGATTAATCGGATTGTCAAGCGCTATCACGCAGAAAATGAAGTTGTCACACAGTTTCCTGTCCACTTTAGACTTTTATCTCCTTACGATAAAATTGCCTATCGTCTGGTTGAGGAATTGGCGACCAATGCCGTTAAGTACGCTAGTGGTGGAAGGATTTCTTTGAAGATTGATGTGCATGATGACGCTATTTTTATCATTTCTGAAAATGACTGCCTTCAAACAGAAAAATCCTTAGGTTATGGCTTGAAAAATATGTCTAATAAAATTAGTGTTTTAGGTGGTCAAATGCAGATTTTTGAAAATAATAAGAGATTTCGTGTAGAAATTACTCTCCCGATTGATAAGGAGTTGTGTTATGAAAATTTTGTTAATTGATGATCATAAATTATTTAGCCAAAGTATCAAGATGATTTTAGAGTTATCGGAAAACATTAAAAAGGTCCAGTTAGTGGATAATTTTTCGACTATTTCGGAGATTGCTTTTAATGACTACGACATTATTTTGATTGACATCAACCTGACGAGTCTGTATCAAGCTGATGGGCTGACCTTGGCACAAGAGATTATTGACAATGGTTGTTCTAGTAAGGTTGTGATTTTGACGGGATACAGCAAAAAGATGTATGAACACCGAGCTAAAGCTATGGGGGCTTATGGATTTCTAGATAAAAGTATGGATCCAGATGAGTTGGTGAAAAAACTGGAAAAGATTTATCTAGGAGGTAAGATCTTTTCAGATGAAGTGATGGTAGAGGTGCTAACACCACGAGAAATCGAGATACTAGAACTGGTTAGAAATGGCTTGACTATTGATGATGTCTGTGACAAGGTCTATGTGAGTAAACGTACAGTTTCCAATCACCTGGCCAATATCTTTTCAAAATTAGGAGTGGCTAACAGGCAGGAGGCGATTCATATCGCTGAGCAGTTGGGCTATTTTCCACCAGATTAAAAAGTTGCAGAAGATGCAGCTTTTTTAATTTCTGCGATACTTCTTGTGTGGTCTCTTGTTGAAAAAAACATAAAATTTTGCTAGAATGAGTCTTATGAAAACATTCTATGATGTGCAGCAATTCCTCAAACGATTTGGTATTATTGTTTACATGGGAAAACGCTTATATGATATTGAACTGATGAAGTTGGAACTCTCTCGGATTTACGATGCAGGGTTGATGGATAAACTAGACTATCTAGAAGCAGAAGCGGTTCTACGCAGAGAGCACAAGGTAGAATTGGATTATATTGAGAAAAATGGAGAAAAGAACTAATGGTTACTTGGATTTTGTGGGCACTTATACTAGCAATGTTGGCGTGGATGGGTTTTAACTATCTTCGTATTCGCCGTGCGGCTAAAATTGTAGACAATGAGGAGTTTGAAGCCTTGATTCGTACGGGTCAATTGATTGATTTGCGTGATCCAGCAGAATTCCACAGAAAACATATTCTTGGGGCTCGCAATATTCCTTCAAGTCAGTTGAAGACTAGTCTTGCAGCCCTTCGTAAAGATAAACCGGTTCTTCTCTACGAAAACCAACGTGCGCAACGAGTTACAAATGCAGCTCTTTACTTGAAAAAACAAGGCTTTTCTGAGATTTATATCCTTTCTTATGGTTTGGATTCTTGGAAAGGGAAAGTCAAAGTTGAAAAATAAGAAAACGAGCTTGGATGTTTCCGAGCTCATTTTTTAACCACTTTTTCTAAGAAATTCACGAATGTTTGCTAACTCTTGGGCGTTTAGGGGGCGATAGTCTCCTTCTTGAAGATTCTTATCCAAGCTCCAAGGTCCAAAATGGGTACGCTTGAGAGAGATCACCTTGACACCAACCGAGAGGAACATTTTCTTAACCTGATGAAATTTTCCTTCTGAAATGGTGATGGAGGCTTGACTGAGGGAAGGACTTGCAGATAGAATCTCTAGTCTTGCAGGTTTGCAGATAGTACCATCTAAAAAGACAATTCCTTTCTGAAAGGTTTGGATATGATCAGGTGTCAGGAGTCCATTAACCTCAACTTGATAAGTCTTATCAACATGATACTGGGGATGGAGGAGCTGAAATCCCAAAGGACCGTTATCGGTCAAGAGGAGGAGTCCCGTCGTATCTCGGTCCAGTCGGCCGACGGCATAGAGCTTGTCAGACTGGATGTCGGGTGGAAGGAGATCCATGACGGTAGGAAGTTTCTTGTCTTTGTTGGCTGTCACGACACCAGCAGGTTTATGAAGCATAAGATAGGTGTGATCATAACCTCGAATGATTCGATCCTGCAAAAGGAGTTCTTGTAGTCCTGTATCAATATTTTGAGCTAGGGAGCGGGCTGGGTAACCATCGACTAGAATTTCCCCTTTGATTAAGGCGTGTTTCATGGCCTTTCGGCTAACTTTTTCTTGGGCTAATAAATTATCTAAACGCATACTGTGCCTATCTTATCATAAGTCGTCTGCTTTGAAAAGGATTGACGTGAAAAGAAAAGTAGAGTGAAAACATTTACACTTGCTTGAATTATGTTATTTACTTGAAATTATGGTATAATCGTTCAGTTAGAAAATAAATTTTGAATATTATAGAGGAAATCATGACAAAATTAAGAGAAGATATCCGTAACATTGCGATTATCGCCCACGTTGACCACGGTAAAACAACCCTCGTTGACGAATTATTGAAACAATCAGAAACTCTAGATGCGCGTACTGAATTGGCAGAGCGTGCTATGGACTCAAACGATATCGAAAAAGAGCGTGGAATTACCATCCTTGCTAAAAATACAGCAGTTGCCTACAACGGAACTCGTATTAACATCATGGACACACCAGGACACGCGGACTTCGGTGGAGAAGTTGAGCGTATCATGAAAATGGTTGATGGTGTTGTCTTGGTCGTAGATGCCTACGAAGGAACAATGCCACAAACTCGTTTCGTATTGAAAAAAGCCTTGGAACAAGACCTTGTCCCAATCGTGGTTGTTAACAAAATCGATAAACCATCAGCTCGTCCAGCAGAAGTAGTGGACGAAGTATTGGAACTTTTCATTGAGCTTGGTGCTGATGACGACCAGCTTGATTTCCCAGTGGTCTATGCTTCTGCTATCAACGGAACATCTTCATTGTCAGATGATCCAGCTGACCAAGAAGCTACTATGGCACCAATCTTTGACACAATTATCGACCATATCCCAGCTCCAGTAGATAACTCAGATGAGCCTTTGCAGTTCCAAGTATCACTTTTGGATTATAATGACTTCGTTGGACGTATCGGTATCGGTCGTGTTTTCCGTGGTACTGTTAAGGTTGGGGACCAAGTTACCCTTTCTAAACTTGATGGCACAACTAAAAACTTCCGTGTTACAAAACTCTTCGGTTTCTTTGGTTTGGAACGTCGTGAAATCCAAGAAGCAAAAGCAGGGGATTTGATTGCCGTTTCAGGTATGGAAGATATCTTTGTCGGTGAAACCATCACTCCAACAGACGCAGTTGAAGCTCTTCCAATCCTACACATCGATGAGCCAACTCTTCAAATGACTTTCTTGGTCAACAACTCACCATTTGCTGGTAAAGAAGGTAAATGGGTAACTTCTCGTAAGGTGGAAGAACGCTTGCAGGCCGAATTGCAAACAGACGTTTCCCTTCGTGTTGACCCAACTGATTCACCAGATAAATGGACTGTTTCAGGACGTGGAGAATTGCACTTGTCAATCCTTATCGAAACAATGCGTCGTGAGGGATATGAACTTCAAGTATCTCGTCCAGAAGTTATCGTAAAAGAAATCGATGGTGTCAAATGTGAGCCATTTGAACGTGTTCAAATCGACACTCCAGAAGAATACCAAGGTTCTGTTATCCAAAGCCTTTCTGAACGTAAGGGTGAAATGTTGGATATGATTTCCACTGGTAATGGTCAAACTCGTTTGGTCTTCCTTGTTCCAGCGCGTGGTTTGATTGGATACTCAACTGAGTTCTTGTCAATGACTCGTGGTTACGGTATCATGAACCATACCTTCGACCAATACTTACCATTGATTCCAGGTGAAATTGGTGGACGTCACCGTGGTGCCCTTGTTTCTATCGATGCTGGTAAGGCTACAACTTACTCAATCATGTCTATCGAAGAACGTGGAACAATCTTTGTCAACCCAGGTACTGAGGTTTATGAAGGAATGATCATCGGTGAAAACTCTCGTGAAAACGACTTGACAGTTAATATCACTAAGGCTAAACAAATGACTAACGTTCGTTCAGCTACTAAGGACCAAACGGCTGTTATCAAGACTCCTCGTATCTTGACACTTGAAGAGTCTCTTGAGTTCTTGAACGACGATGAGTACATGGAAGTAACTCCTGAGTCTATCCGTTTGCGTAAACAAATCCTTAACAAGGCAGAGCGTGAGAAAGCTAACAAGAAGAAAAAATCAGCTGAATAAGAGCTAGAAAGAGATAAAAATGGTTTATTTAATCATAGGACTCCTCTTATTACTACTCTATGTATTTGCGACACCAGAAAGCATTAAAGGGACTGTCAATATCGTACTTGTCGTCTTTGCTTTTGTAGCACTCTTGATTTTGCTGATGTTGTCTGTTTTGCAAATCTTTCAGCTACCGACAGAATTCTTTATCGCAATCGCCATGCTCTTCCTAGCATACTTTAGCTTGCGAGATATTACCCTCATGTCGGTCAGTAAAAGTAAAAGAAGATAAAAAGAGAGTTTTGGCTCTCTTTTTGCTTGTTAGAATGCTGAATCTGAGCATTTTCATTTAGAATTATTTCCATAAAAATGGTAAAATAGTAAGAGTAGAAATGGAGTTCGAGACATGAAAGTAATAGATCAATTTAAAAATAAGAAAGTCCTTGTTTTAGGTTTGGCCAAGTCTGGTGAATCTGCAGCTCGTTTGTTGGATAAGCTGGGTGCCATTGTGACAGTAAATGACGGGAAACCATTCGAGGACAATCCAGCTGCCCAAAGTTTGTTGGAAGAAGGGATCAAGGTCATCACAGGCGGTCATCCTTTGGAACTCTTGGATGAAGAGTTCGCCCTTATGGTGAAAAATCCAGGTATCCCATACAGTAATCCCATGATTGAAAAGGCTTTGGCCAAGGGAATTCCAGTCTTGACCGAGGTGGAATTGGCTTATTTGATTTCTGAAGCACCAATTATCGGTATCACAGGTTCGAACGGTAAAACAACCACAACGACTATGATTGGGGAAGTTTTGACTGCTGCTGGGCAACATGGTCTTTTATCAGGAAATATCGGCTATCCAGCTAGTCAAGTGGCACAAACTGCGTCAGACAAGGACACGCTTGTTATGGAACTTTCTTCTTTCCAATTGATGGGCGTTCAAGAATTCCATCCTGAGATTGCGGTTATTACCAACGTCATGCCAACTCATATCGATTATCATGGTTCTTTTGAGGAATATGTAGCAGCCAAGTGGAATATCCAGAACAAGATGACAGCGTCTGATTTCCTTGTCTTGAACTTTAACCAAGACTTGGCAAAAGAATTAGCTACTAAAACACAAGCTACAGTTGTACCATTCTCAACACTTGAAAAGGTTGATGGAGCTTATCTGGAAGATGGTCAGCTCTACTTCCGTGGGGAAGTTGTCATGGCAGCGAATGAAATCGGAGTTCCTGGTAGCCACAATGTGGAAAATGCCCTTGCGACGATTGCTGTAGCCAAGCTTCGTGGTGTAGACAACCAGATCATCAAAGAAACTCTTTCAGCCTTTGGTGGTGTCAAACACCGTCTCCAATTTGTGGATGAAATCAAGGGTGTCAAATTCTATAATGATAGCAAGTCAACCAATATCTTGGCTACTCAAAAAGCCTTGTCAGGATTTGACAACAGCAAGGTCATTTTGATTGCAGGTGGTTTGGACCGTGGCAATGAGTTTGACGAATTGGTGTCAGATATTACTGGACTCAAGAAGATGGTCATCCTGGGTCAGTCTGCAGAACGTGTCAAACGGGTAGCAGATAAGGCTGGTGTGTCTTATGTGGATGCGACTGATATTGCTGATGCGACCCGCAAGGCCTACGAGCTTGCGACTCAAGGAGACGTGGTTCTTCTCAGTCCAGCCAATGCCAGCTGGGATATGTATGCTAACTTTGAAGTACGTGGCGACCTCTTTATCGACACAGTAGCGGAGTTAAAGGAATAATATGAAGAAAATTGTCTTTACAGGTGGGGGGACGGTTGGACACGTGACCCTCAACCTTTTGTTAATGCCCAAGTTCATCGAAGATGGCTGGGAAGTCCACTATATCGGAGATAAACGTGGCATCGAGCACCAAGAAATCCTCAAGTCAGGTCTAGATGTCACCTTCCACTCCGTTGCGACTGGGAAATTGCGTCGCTATTTCTCTTGGCAAAATATGCTGGATGTCTTTAAAGTTGGCTGGGGAATTGTCCAGTCGCTCTTTATCATGTTACGACTTCGTCCACAGGCTCTTTTTTCAAAGGGAGGCTTTGTCTCAGTGCCGCCTGTTATCGCTGCCCGTGTGTCAGGAGTGCCAGTCTTTATTCATGAATCTGACCTGTCTATGGGCTTGGCAAATAAAATTGCCTATAAGTTTGCAACTAAGATGTACTCAACCTTTGAGCAAGCTTCGAGTTTGGCTAAGGTCGAGCATGTGGGAGCAGTGACCAAGGTTTCAGACCAAAAAAATCCAGAACAGGATGAATTGGTGGATATTCAAACCCACTTTAATCCTAAATTGCCAACTGTATTGTTTGTCGGTGGTTCTGCAGGGGCTCGTGTCTTTAACCAATTGGTGACAGACCATAAGAAAGAACTGACAGAGCGCTACAATATTATCAATCTAACTGGAGATTCTAGCCTGAACGAGTTGAGCCAAAATCTTTTTCGTGTTGATTATGTGACCAATCTCTATCAACCCTTGATGGAATTGGCGGATATTGTTGTGACACGAGGTGGTGCCAATACGATTTTTGAGCTCTTGGCGATGGCAAAATTGCATGTTATTGTGCCACTTGGTCGTGAAGCTAGTCGTGGTGACCAGATTGAAAATGCAGCCTACTTTGTAAAAAAAGGCTATGCAGAAGAGCTTCAAGAAAGCGATTTGACCTTGGACAGTTTAGAAGAGAAGCTTTCTCACTTACTAAGTCACAAGGAAGATTACCAAGCTAAGATGAAGGCTTCCAAGGAATTGAAATCTCTAGCAGATTTTTATCAATTGTTGAAAAAAGATTTATCATAAGGAAAGTAAATGTCAAAAGATAAGAAAAATGAGGGCAAAGAAATCCTCGAAGAATTTAAAGAGTTATCAGAATGGCAGAAACGAAACCAAGAATACCTAAAAAAGAAGGCTGAGGAAGAGGCGGCCCTAGCTGAGGAGAAGGAAAAGGAAAGACAAGCTCGAATGGCTTCAAAATCTGAAAAGTCAGATGCAACTGAGCACCAAGAGAGTGAATCTGATCCAAAAGACTCAAAATTAGCTAAGGATGATACTGAAGAAAAAGTAGAAGAGTCAGAAGACGTCAAAAAAGAAGTACCCAAAGAAGAACCAAAATCCAAAGAGCCAAAGAAACAGAATAAACAGAATAAAAAAATAGAGAAAAAGCCTGTAAAGGAAAAACCGGCTAAACCGAAAATTCCAGGAGTTCATATCTGGCGGGCTATCTCGATTTTGTTTCTCAGTCTGCTTTTATTGGTTGTCTCTGCATACTTGCTCAGTCCTTATGCGACCATGAAGGATATTCGTGTTGAGGGAACAGTGCAAACTACAGCTGATGATATTCTACAGGCTTCAGGCATTCAGGATTCAGATTATACGATTAACCTTCTGCTAGATAAGGCAAAATATGAAGAGCAGATCAAGTCTAACTATTGGGTTGAATCAGCTCAGCTTGCCTATCAATTTCCAACTAAGTTTACTATTAAGGTTAAGGAATACGATATTGTTGCCTACTATGTTTCTGGTGAAAATCATTATCCTATTCTTTCCAGTGGTCAGCTTGAAACCAGTTCTGTGAGTTTGGTGAGTCTGCCAGAAACTTATATATCAGTTCTCTTTAATGACAGCGAACAAATCAAAACCTTTACGTCAGAACTTGCTCAAATTAGTCCAGAACTCAAGGCGGCTATCCAGAAGGTGGAATTAGCCCCAAGCAAGGTCACATCAGATTTAATTCGATTGACTATGAATGATTCGGACGAAGTTTTGGTTCCCCTTTCTGAAATGAGTAAGAAATTGCCTTATTATAGTAAGATTAAGCCTCAATTGTCAGAACCAAGTGTGGTCGACATGGAAGCTGGAATTTACAGTTACACTGTGGCGGATAAATTAATTATGGAGGCTGAGGAAAAAGCCAAACAAGAGGCCAAGGAAGCTGAGAAGAAACAGAAAGAGGAAGAGAAGAAAAGACTGGAAGAACAGCAGAATAAACTAGAAGAGGAAAGGAAAAAGCTGGAGGAAGAGGGCAATCAAAACCAAACGACCCGACGTTCATCGCGCCGCTAGGTTTAGCTTTTCTCCTATAGCTCTTTAGTGATCAAGTTTTTACTTGACAAGTGCTAGTAGAAATAATAGAATAGTAAAAAACCTTTAAAGCAGTCCAGAGAGGCAGCTAAGGTTAGACGGTGAAAGGGTGGAGACTACCCATTTTTCGTGGAACCTTGCTGTTGGCAGGTTCCTTTTTTCGTGGCTTCTTGTGGCCAGACTCTCTCACTAGCAAAGGTAAAAGGAGAAACCTATGCGAGAACATCGTCCAGTCATTGCTCTTGATTTTCCTAGTTTTGAGGCGGTCAAGGAATTTTTAGCTCTTTTCCCGGCAGAAGAAAGTCTTTACCTAAAGGTAGGGATGGAGCTTTATTACGCAACAGGTCCTGAGATTGTATCTTACTTGAAAGGTCTGGGTCACAGTGTCTTTTTGGATCTCAAGCTGCATGACATTCCAAATACAGTCAAATCAGCTATGAAGGTCTTATCCCAGCTTGGTGTTGATATGACCAATGTTCATGCTGCTGGCGGTGTAGAGATGATGAAGGCTGCGCGTGAAGGTCTTGGAAGTCAAGCCAAATTGATCGCTGTCACTCAGCTCACATCAACATCAGAAGCCCAGATGCAGGATTTTCAAAACATCCAAACCAGCCTGCAAGAGTCTGTCATTCATTATGCCAAGAAGACAGCTGAAGCGGGCTTAGATGGTGTTGTTTGCTCAGCTCAGGAAGTGCAAGTCATCAAGCAGGCCACCAATCCAGATTTTATCTGTTTAACGCCAGGAATTCGTCCGGCAGGTGCTGCAGTTGGAGATCAAAAACGTGTGATGACACCTGCTGATGCCTATCAAATCGGTAGTGACTATATCGTAGTGGGACGTCCCGTTACCCAAGCTGAGGATCCTGTTGCAGCTTATCATGCCATCAAAGATGAATGGACACAGGACTGGAATTAAAGAACTAGATTAGAAAAATAAAAGGAGAAGACCATGACACTTGCTAAAGATATCGCTAGCCACCTCTTGAAAATTCAAGCCGTTTACCTCAAACCAGAGGAGCCTTTCACTTGGGCATCTGGTATCAAGTCACCGATTTACACTGATAATCGTGTGACACTAGCCTATCCTGAAACGCGTACTCTAATTGAAAATGGTTTTGTAGATGCTATCAAAGAAGCCTTTCCAGAGGTAGAAGTGATTGCAGGAACTGCAACAGCAGGGATTCCACACGGAGCTATTATTGCTGATAAGATGGACTTGCCTTTTGCCTACATCCGTAGCAAACCAAAAGACCACGGAGCAGGCAACCAAATCGAAGGCCGTGTAGCTCAAGGTCAAAAAATGGTAGTGGTTGAAGACCTGATTTCAACAGGTGGTTCTGTTCTTGAGGCCGTAGCAGCAGCTAAACGCGAAGGTGCAGATGTACTTGGTGTTGTAGCGATTTTCAGTTACCAATTGCCAAAAGCAGATAAGAACTTCTCAGATGCAGGTGTCAAACTTGTGACGCTTTCTAACTACAGTGAACTCATTCACCTAGCCCAAGAAGAAGGCTATATCACACCAGAAGGACTCGACCTTCTAAAACGCTTTAAAGAAGACCAAGAAAATTGGCAAAATTCTTAAAACATAGAAAATCAGGTAGTCGCTAGGATTACCTGATTTTGTTTTTAATACTAAAGTTGAGCGATAACTTCCTCAGTTGTCAAAACTTGGTTGGCAATGTAGCCGTAGTTTGTTAGTGCAGCTTGGTAGGCTTCTTCACCTGGAGCACCGACAGCATCGTTAACAACAATGACATTGTAGCCTAATTCTATGAGTTCACGCATGTGTGAATCCACGCAGAGATTAGCATTCATACCAGCCAAGATGACGGTGTCGATACCATTTTTGCGGAGTTGAAGGTTAAGGTCGTTGCTTTCTGGGCCAAAGATTTTATGTCCGTTGACAACAATAGTATCTTCATCCAAAAATGGTTTAATCTCTTCAATCATATCTGCTCCAGAGCCTTCTGGAATTGCTGAATACTGGCTATCACGCCAAAACATTTCGTTTTCAATCATCATCGTTTCACCAGCAGCTTTAAATTGCCACTTGTGATCGTGTGGATAGAAGTAGTGCGGTGAGATAAAACGCTTGTAGCCACGCTCTTTAGCAAGAGCTAAAAGCTTTGTCAGATTTTCAATAGTATTAACTTTTTCAAGAACATCTTTAGTTGCTCCGAATCCTTTACCAGTAGATTTTAAGAATTCAACTTGCGGGTCTGTGATAACAAATGCGACATTTTTCTGATTGAACATGAGGTTCCTCCTAATATGATTTGATTAACAGCCAATAGGAATTTAGACTGTTAGTTTGATGATTTTCCAAATGGTAGTTTTAGTTACATACTGACCGTTCGGTACAATTATAATAACATCTAAAATTGAATTTGTAAATTAATTTGCTCAGAACAAAAAATTTTAATGATAAAACAGTGGCAAAAGGAGGTGGTTTCAATTGTTTGGTCTCAGACTCTGAATCTGCTATAATAGGAAAAAAGAGAGGTGAGTAGATGAGCGTTAAAGAGCGTATTTTACAAAGTGCTGAGGAATTGATTTATCAGAAGGGTTATGTGGCCACCTCCATCAGTGACATCATGGAGGCAGCTGATGTTGGCAAGGGACAGCTTTATTATTATTTCAAATCTAAGAAGGAAATTGGTTTGACGGTCATTCAAGATATTTTAGCAAATTGGCGAAAAGAGCTTTTTGAAGATATTTTTGAAGCAGACAAGTCTGACAGTGACAAGTTTTCGGATATGATTGACTGGGTTTGTCAATTTCATGAAAGTCAGACGGTCTTTTATGGTTGCCCAATTGGTAATCTGATTGTGGAATTGTCCACAGAAGATGAGAACTTCCGCTGTCCTCTCAATGATTTTATGACCCAATGGACAGAGAAGTTAGCCAGCCTCTTGCAAGACCTGCATGCTGACTGGTCAGAAGAGCGGGCGCAGTTGCAGGCCCGTCAAGTCATCTCCAGTATTCAAGGCAGCATTGTCATTCTCAAAGTCAGCCAAGACATCCAAGTTTTAGAAAATAATATGACGGATTTGAAAAAGAATTATTGTTAATTTTTAGCCGAAGAATTAAAAGTATGTTAATTTATGGATTGTGGTTAAGAGGTAAGAATGACAACAGATATTAAAACTGAAATTGGTCATAGAGTAAGACAGGAACGTGAACGTCACAAATTGATGAGAGAAGAGGTCTGTGGACAGAAGCTGACTTAATAATCAAACAGCTGATGCGTACTGAGCTTGGGCAATCCTTGCCAACAATTACTAAGTTACAATATTTATCTAAGCGATTAGAAGTTCCGATAGATACTTTTCTTGAAAATAAAGAACTAGCTCTTCCTGAGGAAGAGTTGCTGAGTCTAGACTTGATTGAAAGAATATTAGACTTGATAAGAACAGGGACAGGTAGTTTCGCTGAAGATATTTTTGATGATTATTTTAAGCAAGTAACACTAAAGCAAGTTTACACATTCAATGATTTACTATTAATTGATTATTTTGCTATGCAATGTCAAGACTTGATTTATAGAAGAGAGCATTAGATGATTTTCGGATTAAGTTGTTGAAACAGCAATTAGTTAGTGATGAAATGTATAATGTAGAGCTACTATCAGTTCTTTGTGCCATAGCGGTTGTTTATGTTGTTCATAATGACTATAAACATATGATATCTCTAGTAAAAAGATGAATGAAATTTTATCAGTAACAACGTTGCAAGTCTATAAACCTGGAATTTCAGTATTTGAAGCTAAGTGCTATCTTTATTTTGAAAATGATAAAAATAAAGCAAAGGAACTTTATCACTCAGCAACTATACTAGCTGAACAATTTGATGATAAAGTATTAGAAAATGAAAAGATTATTTGAATTTCCATAACTTAAGAAAGTTCATCATTTTTAATTATCGCTGTAAAATGATTGAAAGTATGAAATTTCCAAACAAAATATTTGAAAAATTTTGAAAAAAGAGTTAGAATATTTTTTGTAATATACAAAGTAAACGCTTACTTATCAAGGAGGACATTTTATGTCATACAAAACAAGCAATGCAGAAGGTCATGTAGATTTCATCAATACCTATGATTTGGAGCCAATGGCGCAACAAGTTATTCCTAAAGCAGCATTTGGCTATATTGCTAGTGGGGCGGAAGATACTTTTACTTTGCGTGAGAATATCCGCGCCTTTAACCATAAACTCATCGTTCCGCATACTCTTTGTGATGTTGAAAATCCAAGTACAGAGATTGAATTTGCAGGTGAAAAATTGTCTTCACCAATCATTATGGCGCCTGTTGCAGCTCATAAATTAGCAAACGAACAGGGTGAAGTGGCTACTGCGCGTGGTGTGCATGAGTTTGGGTCCCTCTATACAACCAGTTCTTACTCTACTGTCGATCTTCCAGAAATTACAGAAGCCCTTCAAGGAACACCTCACTGGTTCCAATTTTACTTTAGTAAAGATGATGGAATTAACCGTCATATTATGGACCGTGTGAAGGCTGAAGGCTACAAAGCGATTGTCTTGACAGCAGATGCTACTGTAGGGGGCAATCGTGAGGTTGATAAACGTAATGGTTTTGTCTTCCCAGTTGGCATGCCGATTGTTGAAGAATACCTGCCAGAAGGTGCTGGAAAATCAATGGACTTTGTTTACAAATCAGCTAAACAACGCTTGTCTCCACGTGATGTAGAATTTATCGCTGAATATTCAGGACTTCCTGTTTATGTCAAGGGACCACAATGCCGTGAGGACGTTGAACGTTCGCTTGCTGCAGGGGCTTCTGGTATCTGGGTAACTAACCACGGTGGTCGCCAAATCGACGGTGGACCAGCTGCCTTCGACTCACTTCAAGAAGTAGCAGAAGCAGTTGACAAACGCGTACCAATCGTCTTTGACTCAGGTATTCGTCGTGGTCAACACGTCTTTAAAGCCTTGGCTTCAGGAGCAGACTTGGTAGCTATTGGTCGCCCTGTTATCTATGGCTTGGCTCTCGGTGGTAGTGTCGGTGTGCGTCAAGTCTTTGAACACTTGAATGCGGAATTGAAGACAGTTATGCAGTTGTCTGGAACTCAGACTATTGAAGATGTTAAACACTTTAAACTTCGTCATAACCCATACAACCCAACCTTCCCAGTTGACCCACGCGACTTAAAATTGTATTGATAAAACAGCTTGCCTCCACTTGATGTGGAGGTTTTTCTTCGTCTATAGGAAGAATAAATCACCATTGAAATCTATATAAATATATTTTCTAATCAAATATCTTGCTAGGGCTTTCATTTTTTGCTATACTGGTCCAGTAATTAAATAATAAAGACATTTGGGGTGCTTTAAGCTGAGATGATACCCATTGAACCTGATACAGTTAAGACTGGCGAAGGGAAATGTGAAACGTTTTTTCGTATGTCGAAATGAACGATCTAATCTTGTAAGTCAACTCTAATTCTTGATTGTAATTGGAGTTTTTTTGTTTATATAAGCTGGATGAAGGTGATACAAAGCATTTAGGTAGCTCTTCTTGAACGCCCTTGATTTTCTTTAAAAAGGTCAAGTAAAACTAGGATTTTCTTGGTATTTTGTTGATTACGAACGAGTAAAGAGAGGAAATGTAAATATGGAAACACAAGACTATGCATTTGAGCCAGGTTTGACTGTTGGAGAATTATTAAAAAGCAGTCAGAAGGATTGGCAGGCTGCAATCAATCATCGTTTTGTTAAGGAACTTTTTGCGGGGACAATTGAGAATAAGGTCTTAAGAGACTACCTAATTCAAGATTATCACTTCTTTGATGCCTTCTTATCCATGCTGGGTGCTTGCGTAGCCCACGCAGACCAGCTTGAATCCAAGCTTCGTTTTGCCAAGCAACTAGGCTTTCTTGAAGCAGACGAAGATGGTTATTTCCAAAAGGCTTTCAAGGAGTTAAAAGTATCTGAGAATGACTATCTGGAAGTGACCTTGCATCCTGTAACAAAAGCCTTTCAGGAGCTTATGTATTCTGCTGTATCATCATCAGACTATGCCCATCTTTTAGTCATGCTGGTCATTGCAGAAGGTCTCTATTTAGACTGGGGTTCTAAAGATTTAGCTCTACCTGAAACCTATATTCATTCGGAATGGATCAATCTCCACAGAGGTCCTTTCTTTGCAGAGTGGGTTCAATTTCTGGTTGACGAACTCAATCGTGTTGGGAAAGGTCTAGAAGATTTGACAGAACTTCAGCAACGCTGGAACCAAGCAGTTGCTTTAGAATTAGCTTTTTTTGATATTGGTTATGACGCCTAGAGAAAGTTTAGGATATTTACAAATTTGATGAGGTAATTCTCTTCGAAAATCAAATTCAAACCACGTCAGCTTCACCTTGCCGTACTCAAGTACAGCCTACGGCTAGCTTCCTAGTTTGCTCTTTGATTTTCATTGAGCATAAATCATTCAATGTAAATAAAAAAATTTCTTAACGAAAGATAGAGATAAATCGAAATCAGTAGATCGTATAAAGTGAAAAGGAAAGATTTCAATATGACAAGTTTAAAATTATTAAAAGAAAAAGCACCTTTGGTCATTTGCATCACCAATGATGTAGTAAAAAATTTCACAGCAAATGGATTAGTAGCACTGGGTGCATCACCAGCTATGAGTGAGTTTCCTGCAGATTTAGAGGATTTGTTAAAGTATGCTGGAGGTTTATTAATAAACATAGGAACATTGACAGATGAAAATTGGAAATTATACCAAGCTGCTTTGAAAATTGCAGAGAAATATAATGTCCCAGCAGTTTTAGATCCTGTAGCCTGTGGAGCAGGAGAGTATAGAAAAAAAGTAGCAGATGATCTAATCAACAATTACAAACTAGCAGCGATTAGGGGAAATGCTGGCGAGATTGCTTCTTTAGTAGGGATAAATGTGGCATCTAAAGGAGTAGATAGTGCGGGCGTAGATAATATTGATGAAATTGCTCTAGCAGCAAATGAGAAGTTCAATATTCCTATAATAGTAACAGGTGAAGTGGATGCTATTGCGGTAAATGGAGAAGTGGTAACGATTCATAATGGTAGTGCCATGATGCCAAAAGTTATTGGGACAGGATGTTTATTAGGTGCTGTAGTAGCAAGCTTTATCGGACTAGAAAAAGGTCAAGAATTGAAATCATTAGAAACAGCAATGTTGGTTTACAATATCGCTGGAGAAATGGCAGAAAAACGTCCCAATGGACATCTTCCTGGAACATTTAAAGTTGAATTTATAAACGCCTTATATGAGATTACAGATGAAGATGTAAAGGAATTCAAAAGAGTGAAGTAAAATGTTTCATAAAAAATTACTAAAACTATATTTTATTTGTGGAACGACTACTTGCCAAGGAAAAGATCTATATACGGTCGTTGAGGAAGCCTTAAAAGGTGGTATAACCTTATTTCAATTCCGTGAAAAAGGTGAGGGAGCACTGAAAGGTATAGAAAAAGTCGAATTAGCAATAAAACTACAGGATCTTTGTAAAAAATATAATGTTCCATTTATCGTTAATGATGATATTGATTTGGCAATGGAAATTGACGCTGATGGCGTACATGTAGGACAGGATGACCTTGGAGTTGATGAAATTAGAAAATTGATGCCAGATAAAATAATTGGTCTTTCAATAAAAAACAAGGAAGAATTTCAACAATCAAAAGTTGAATATGTAGATTATGTTGGTGTTGGTCCTGTATTTGATACCCAGTCAAAGGATGATGCTGGTGGTGCTATAGGTTATGAAGGTCTTAAATTGATGAGAAAACTATTGCCACAAATGCCCTTAGTTGCAATTGGTGGGATACAGACGCAACATATTAAAGACATTATGAAGGCTAATATGGATGGTGTTTCAATCATTTCAGCAATATCGTATGCAAAAAATATAGAAAAAACTGTTCGAGAAATGAGTGAACAATAGGTATCTATCCTTGGATTCTAAGTAAGTGGAAGTTTTCCTTTTCTAAAAAGATATGTCCAGATTCAGTTTAAATAGCTAATCTATCAAACAAGACATTTGGTTTTTGTAAAAGAAAGACTTGCTATCTTTGTGAGTGCAAGAGTGTGTTTCCCAGTTCAATTTCTTGAACTAGAATAAATCGTTTGTTATAATATTTATATAATTAAATAATAAAGACATTTGGGGTGCTTTAGGCTGAGATGATACCCATTGAACCTGATACAGTTAAGACTGGCGAAGGGAAATGTGAAATGGTTTTGTATTTATAGAAACTAACCATCTAATCTTGTAAGCTGAACTCTAATTTCTATCTGTAATTAGAGTTTTTTCTTTTACGAAACTGGATGAAGATGATACAAAGCATTTAGGTAGCTCACCTTGAATGCCCCACTTTTCTTTAAAAAAGGAGTTTTTTTATGTTGAAAAAATGGCAATTAAAAGATGTTATCTTACTTGCTTTCTTGTCTATCTTTTTTGGTGGCGTTTTTGTGGGTTCAGGTTATCTGTTTGATATCCTCACTCTGATTTTAGCCCCTCTTGGCTTGCAGGCCTTTGCCAATGAAATCCTCTTTGGTCTCTGGTGTATGGCTGCGCCCATTGCGGCCATCTTTGTTCCAAGAGTCGGAAGTGCAACGATTGGAGAAGTGCTAGCTGCGCTTGCTGAAGTCCTTTATGGTAGCCAATTCGGTCTAGGTGCCCTTTTGTCTGGCTTGGTTCAAGGTTTGGGAAGTGAACTTGGTTTTATCGTAACCAAGAATCGCTATGAAAGTTGGCTCTCTCTAACTGCCAATAGTATTGGGATTACGCTTGTTAGCTTTGTCTATGAATACATTAAGTTAGGTTACTACGCCTTTTCAGTGCCTTTTGTACTTTCCTTGCTAGTGGTACGCTTTATTTCTGTCTTTTTCTTCTGTACTATCTTGGTTCGTGCCATTGTCAAACTCTATCATCAGTTTGCAGCTGGAGGAAAGGCATAGATGGGGCTGGAACTACGAGCGATTCAGTCCCCAATTTTTTCAGAACCGATTGATTTTACTTTTCATGAGCAAGCCTTTACCTTGTTAGTTGGAAGCAGTGGTTCAGGAAAATCTAGTCTTTTTCAAATGATTGCCCAAGTCAGTTCTCTTCCCTATAGCGGTCAAGTCCTGATAGATGGGAGCGAGGTCAGTCAGCTTTCTATCATCGAACGTGTCCAGACGGTTGGTATTCTCTTTCAAAATCCCAATCATCAATTTACCATGGAGAACTTGTTTGAGGAGCTGGTTTTTACCTTGGAAAATATTGGGTATCCCGTTCAGGAAATTGATTCTAAAATAGCAGAGGTTGTCCAGCAATGTCGCTGTGAGAAGATCTTGCACCGTCCAATTCATCACTTATCAGGTGGGGAAAAGCAAAAGGCTGCTTTGGCTGTTCTTTTTGCTATGAATCCTAGGGTCTATCTCTTGGATGAGCCCTTTGCTTCCATTGACCGCAGGAGCAGATTAGAGATATTGGAGATTCTAAAAGAGTTGGCTTCTAATGGGAAGACAGTTATTTTGTGCGACCATGATTTATCTGATTATGAAGCCTATATCGACCATATGGTGGAGCTAATGGACGGACAACTAAGGGAAATAAATCAAATCCCTTCCTCTGATATGACACAGGTTTCTTCAAAGAATGTTGCTTCTAGTCCAGAACTATTCCACATGGATCGAATGACTTGTGAGCTGGATAAGCGCTCCCTCTTTTCAATTGCGGATTTTACATTCTACCAAGGGATTTCCTGTATCCTGGGTGACAATGGTGTTGGGAAATCAACCCTCTTTCGGTCTATTCTTCAATTTCAAAAGTATAAAGGACAAATTACTTGGAAGGGGACAGTCCTGAAAAAGAAAAAGAGTTTGTATCGTGACCTGACGGGTGTTGTTCAGGAAGCTGAGAAACAGTTTATCCGAGTCAGTCTGCGAGAGGAACTTCAATTAGATGGACCTGATTCTGAAAGAAATCAACGGATTCTCCAAGCTTTACAATATTTTGATCTGGAGCAGGTGCTCGATAAGAGTCCTTATCAATTAAGTGGTGGCCAGCAAAAGATTCTTCAGCTATTGACCATCTTGACCAGCAAGGCGTCTGTGATTTTGCTAGATGAACCATTTGCTGGTTTGGATGATATAGCTTGTAACTATTTTTGTCAGTGGATTGTGGAGGAGAGAAATCAGGGAAGAAGTTTTCTGATCATTAGCCATCGCTTAGATCCCTTGATCTCTGTGGTTGATTATTGGATTGAGATGACTAGTCAGGGTCTCAGTCATGTGAAAGCAGTGACAATTACCAAACCACTCACATCTCAGAGTAGTAATACCCAAGGGGAGGTGAGATAGTATGGTCAAAGTAGCAACCCAGACACCGATTATCAGTCTCTTCTTGCTGATTTTATCCTTGGAAACATCTTTCATTCCTTCGATTGCTCTTAATCTCTCGGTAGTCGCATTTTGCATTCTCTTTATGCTCTATTACCGGCGATTTAAAGTATTGGCTTGGATGATTCTGCTCGCCATTTTGCCATCCTTGGCCAACTACTGGGCAGTTCAGTTACATGGGGATGCTTCGCAGGCAGTCATGCTTGGAACGAGGGCCTTTGTGACCGTTTGTATTGGTCTTGTCTTTGTTTCCTCTATTTCCCTAAAAGAGCTTCTCTTGTACTTGGCTCAAAAGGGGTTATCACGCTCTTGGGCCTATGCCTTGATTGTGGTATTCAATTCCTTCCCCCTTATCCAGCAAGAAATCAAGTCCCTCAAGGAAGCTTGCTTATTACGCGGTCAAGAACTACATTTTTGGTCGCCCTTGATTTACAGCAAGGTTCTGATGACAGTCTTTAGGTGGCGCCATCTTTACCTGAGAGCCCTATCGGCGCATGGATATGACGAACATGCACAGGCGGAGAATCGCTATCGGACTTTTTATATTCCTCAAAGGACACTATTCATCTACCTGCTTTTCTTTTTATTGCTTCAAACCAGTCTATTTTTATAAAGGAGTTATTATGGAATTTACAGATATTGCGATGGAATTATCCAAGGAAGCTTGGCAGACTTCCTTTCATCACCCCTTTGTTTTACAGTTGCAAGAGGGAAATTTAGACCTGTCCATCTTTCGCTATTACTTGATTCAGGATGCCTACTATTTGAAGGCCTTCTCAGAAGCCTATCACCTCTTGGCTGATAAGACTTTGAATGAGGAAATGAGAAGACTCTTGAAACAAAATGCTCAGAGTCTAGTGGAAGGTGAGTTATTTATCCGCCAACAATTTTTCAAGGAATTAGAAATCAGCGACCAGGAAATGGAGCAACATCCAATCGCTCCAACTTGTTATCATTATATCTCTCACATTTATCGGCAATTTGCAGAGCCAAACTTGGGTATTGCCTTTGCGAGCTTGCTGCCTTGTCCTTGGCTATATCATGATATAGGCAAATCACTTAATCTTAAACCATCACCAAATCCTCTCTACCAACAATGGATTGAAACTTATATTACGGATGAGTTGGAGCAACAGATTAGAGAGGAAGAGGCTCTGGTCAATCAACTCTATCGAGAAAGTGACGAGACAGACAAGAAAAAAATGCTAGATGCCTTCCACATCAGTGTTCATATGGAAGCTAAGTTTTGGGAAATGGCCTACCAACATCAGACATGGAAAAGCGATTTACAGTCTTTAGAAACAGGAGAAGAATAGAAATATGAGAAAGCACCAATTACAGGTTCACAAATTAACCATTTTATCCATGATGATTGCCCTTGATGTAGTCCTTACGCCTATCTTTCGGATTGAGGGAATGGCACCGATGTCCAGTGTAGTCAATATTCTAGCTGGAATCATGATGGGACCTGTTTATGCCTTGGCTATGGCTACAGTGACAGCCTTTATCCGTATGACGACTCAAGGGATTCCGCCTTTAGCTCTCACAGGAGCGACTTTTGGAGCCCTTCTAGCAGGTCTCTTTTATAAGTATGGTAGAAAATTTTACTTTTCTGCTCTCGGAGAGATTTTGGGAACAGGTATTATTGGTTCTATTATTTCCTATCCTGTTATGGTACTCTTTACAGGATCAGCTGCTAAGCTTAGTTGGTTTATCTACACTCCTCGATTTTTCGGTGCAACCTTGATTGGTACAGCGATTTCCTTTATTGCCTTTCGATTTTTAATCAAGCAGGAATTCTTTAAAAAAGTTCAGGGATATTTCTTTGATGAAAGGATAGACTGATGCAGGCATTTACAAATCCTTTTCCTCTGGCAACGACTTCCCTCATTCACTGTATTACCAATGAGATTTCTTGTGAGATGCTAGCAAATGGGATTTTGGCTCTGGGATGTAAACCAGTTATGGCAGATGATCCCCGTGAGGTTCTTGATTTTACTAAGCAAAGCCAGGCACTCTTCATCAATTTGGGGCATTTGTCAGCTGAGAAGGAAAAAGCAATCCGTATGGCAGCTTCTTATGCAGATCAAGTTTGTCTTCCAATGGTAGTAGATGCAGTTGGCGTAACAGTTTCATCCATTCGTAAGAGCTTAGTTAAAGACCTTTTAGACTATAGACCTACGGTACTTAAAGGAAATATGTCGGAAATCCGAAGTCTTGTTGGCTTAAAACACCACGGCGTTGGGGTAGATGCGAGTGCTAAAGATCAAGAAACTGAGGATTTGCTTCAAGTCTTGAAAGACTGGTGTCAGATCTATCCAGGTATGTCATTCTTAGTCACAGGCCCTAAGGACCTCATCGTTTCGAAGAATCAGGTCGCTGTACTGGGAAATGGCTGTGCTGAATTAGACTGGATAACAGGGACAGGAGACTTGGTTGGAGCTTTAACAGCTGTTTTTCTCAGCCAAGGAAAGACTGCCTTTGAAGCTTCTTTCCTAGCGGTTTCTTATCTCAATATCTCCGCTGAGAGAATAGTTGTTCAAGGAATGGGATTGGAAGATTTTCGTTACCAAGTACTCAATCAGCTTTCACTCCTCAAAAGAGATGAAAACTGGCTAGATGCTATCAAAGGAGAGGTTTATGAATAGAGAAGCACTTAGACTATATCTGGTAACCAATCGCTACCAAGATTCCTTGCAAAGTTTTCTTGAAAAGATTGAGACGGCTTGCCGCTCAGGGGTTACCATAGTCCAATTACGAGAAAAAAATCTCACAACAAATCAATATTATCAACTGGCAAAACAAGTCAAGGAAATAACAGATGCCTATCAGGTACCCTTGATAATCGATGATCGTTTGGATGTTTGTCTTGCGGTTGATGCTGCTGGTCTGCATATTGGAGACGATGAACTACCAGTTTCGGTTGCCCGCAAAGTCCTAGGTCCTGAAAAAATCCTCGGTGTCACAGCTAAAACTGTAAAAAGAGCCCTCGAGGCAGAAGAAGGAGGTGCGGATTACTTGGGGACAGGAGCCATTTTCCCGACTACGACCAAGGAAAATGCACCCATCACTCTGATTTCAACCTTGAAGACAATTTGCCAAAGGGTTGTCATTCCAGTAGTTGCCATTGGCGGCTTGACATCAGAGAACATTGACCAACTTATCGGCACGGGCATAGCTGGTGTAGCTGTAGTGCGTGATTTGATGCAAGCAGAAGATATAGAGGCAAAAACGCAAGCCTTTTTGACAAAGTTGGATGACATTATTTTCTAATTAATACTCAATGAAAATCAAAGAGTAAACTAGGGAGCTAGTCACAGGTTGCAGATAAAGCTAACGTCGTTTGAAGAGATTTTCGAAGAGTATAAAAACTCTCTAATTCCCTTAAAGTGGGAACTAGAGAGTTTTTTTAATCTTTAAAGCTTGTATGGTTGACTGGGCCAGAACCATGACCGAGTTGAGGGGCATCTTGGATGGCTTTCGTGATAAAGGCCTTGGCTTTATCGACTGCTTGATAGAGGGTTTTCCCCTTGGCTAGTTCAGCAGTAATCACTGCAGCAAAGGTACATCCAGTACCATGTGTATGACAGGTTTGAATTCGTGGACTTTCCCAGACAAATTGCTCCTCCTTGGTAAAGAGGAAATCTTTGGCACCGCCTTCGAGATGCCCACCTTTAATAACAACAGACTGAGGACCAAATTCTTTTAAAATCAGGCGACCAGCACGCTGCATGTCTTCAGGATCATGGATTGAAAAACCAACAATCTCTTCTGCCTCAGGAAGATTCGGAGTGATAATGGTTGCAAGGGGAAGTAGGTTTGTTTTTAGGTAAGTTCTGGCACTGGTATCAATCAGAGTGTCTCCACTAGTAGCGACCATAACAGGGTCAAGAACATAGGGACAATCCAGCTCTTTAAGATAGGGCTGGATGATTTCCATAATTTCAGTAGTCGCCAACATGCCAGTTTTTACAGCCTGAGGCTTGATATCCGAAAAGACACTCTCCAATTGGGATTTCAACATTTGAGGAGAAACGTGCTCGATCAATTGAACGCCTCTGGTATTTTGAGCGACAAGACTGGTCACAACGGCCATTCCATAGACATCTCTAGCTTGGAATGACTTTAAATCAGCCATAATGCCAGCACCGCCACTAGGGTCAGTCCCTGCAATGGTCAAAGCAACGGGTAAATAAGTCATCTAAAACCTCCCAACCAACTGGAGTTTGTATTCTTAAGAACAAGCTGGTCCGTTTTAGAAAGGTAATAGAAGACTGCTAGTCCACATTATCATTTCCACTTCCATCAGCTAGCATTACCTAGATTGAGTCAAAGGGTCTAACAGTTGTTAATCTCAGCTTTACGCACCCCTAGTGGTTGTTTTCTTTTTTCTTTAGTATAGCATATTTTTATAGTTTATATAGTAAGATTTGACTGAAAATCCTTTATCAAATGGTTAAAATTCAAATTTTCAAAGAAAAGATTAATTTCATAGTTGACAAATGTAGATTTTAGGAGTATACTAACAATTGTAATCGACAAATGTAGATTTAGGAGGTGTGATTATGCAGATTTCAGATGCAGAATGGCAGGTCATGAAGATTATTTGGATGCAAGGAGAGCAGACCAGTATGGATTTGATCAGGGTTCTGGCGGAGCGGTTCGACTGGTCCAAGTCAACCATTCAAACTCTTTTGGCTCGTTTGGTTGAGAAAGAGTGTTTGACTCGGAAAAAAGAAGGCAAGTCTTTTGTTTATTCAGCACTTTTAACTTTGGACCAAAGTCGGGATTTACTTGTCCAAGATATCAAAGACAAGGTTTGTTCCCGTAGGATTAAGAACTTGCTGGCTGATTTGATTGCTGAATGTGATTTTACTCAGGCTGACTTGGAAGACTTGGAAGCTGTGATTTCTGAGAAGAAGTCAAGCGCTGTAACAGAAGTAAAATGTAATTGTATGTAAAGGAGACGTCATGTTAAATAGTATTGTAACCATTGTTTGTATTACCCTTATCGCCTTTATCTTGTTTTGGTTTTTCAAAAAGCCTGAAAAATCTGGACAAAAAGCCCAGCAAAAAAACGGCTACCAAGAGATTCGAGTGGAGGTCATGGGTGGCTATACGCCTGAGTTGATTATCCTCAAGAAATCAGTGCCAGCCCGCATTGTCTTTGACCGCAAGGACCCTTCACCCTGTCTGGACCAAATTGTTTTTCCAGATTTTGGTGTACATGCGGACCTGCCTATGGGGGAAGAGTATATAGTGGAAATCACGCCTGAGCAGGCTGGAGAGTATGGTTTCTCTTGTGGCATGAATATGATGCACGGTAAGATGATTGTAGAATAGGAGAATGATATGACTGAAATTGTAAAAGCAAGTCTTGAAAATGGTGTTCAAAAAATCCGTATCACGGCAGACAAAGGCTACCATCCAGCTCATATACAGCTTCAAAAAGGGATTCCAGCTGAGATTACCTTTCATCGTACTACTCCTTCAAACTGTTATAAGGAAATTCTTTTTGAAGAAGAAGGCATCTTAGAACCAATCGGCGTAGACGAAGAGAAAGTCATTCGTTTTACACCTCAAGAATTAGGTCAACATGAATTTTCTTGTGGTATGAAGATGCAAAAGGGAAGTTATACAGTTGTTGAGAAGACTCGAAAATCTCTATCACTTTTACAGCGTTTTTGGATTACTAGTATCTTTACTGTGCCTCTTGTGATCCTCATGATTGGGATGTCGACAGGAGGAATTAGTCACCAAGTCATGCGTTGGGGAACCTTTTTAGCCACAACACCGATTATGCTAGTAGCAGGTGGTCCTTATATCCAAAGTGCTTGGGCTAGTTTTAAAAAGCACAATGCCAACATGGATACCTTGGTTGCTCTGGGAACCCTAGTGGCCTATTTCTATAGCTTAGTTGCCCTCTTCGCTGGTCTCCCCGTTTACTTTGAAAGTGCTGCCTTTATCTTCTTCTTCGTTCTTATGGGAGCCGTTTTTGAGGAGAAAATGCGGAAAAATACTTCCCAAGCTGTGGAGAAATTACTTGACTTGCAGGCTAAAACTGCAGAAGTCTTGCGTGAGGATAACTATGTTCAAGTCCCTTTGGAGCAAGTCAAGGTAGGTGACCTGATTCGAGTGCGTCCCGGTGAAAAGATTGCGGTTGATGGTGTCGTAGTAGAAGGTATCTCTAGTATTGATGAGTCTATGGTGACAGGTGAGAGTCTGCCTGTGGACAAGACAGTTGGAGATACCGTCATTGGTTCAACCATCAATAATAGTGGAACACTTGTTTTTAGAGCAGAAAAAGTTGGTTCAGAGACTGTTTTGGCTCAGATTGTGGATTTTGTGAAGAAAGCTCAAACCAGTCGTGCGCCGATTCAGGACTTGACGGATAAGATTTCAGGAATTTTTGTCCCAGCAGTTGTCATTTTAGGGATTGTGACCTTTTGGGTTTGGTTCGTCTTGCTCAGGGATAGTGTGGTCGTGCTTGGAGCTAGCTTTGTGTCCTCTCTTCTCTACGGAGTGGCGGTTTTGATTATCGCCTGCCCTTGTGCATTGGGACTTGCAACACCGACAGCCCTTATGGTGGGGACAGGTCGCAGTGCCAAGATGGGAGTTCTCCTCAAAAATGGAACGGTTCTACAGGAAATCCAGAAAGTCCAAACTATTGTTTTTGATAAGACCGGGACTTTGACTGAAGGGAAACCTGTGGTCACAGATATCATTGGAGACGAAGTAGAAGTGCTTGGATTGGCAGCTTCCTTGGAAGAAGCTTCTCAACACCCACTGGCTGAAGCCGTTGTGAAACGAGCGAGTGAAGCTGGACTTGAGTTTCAAACTGTTGAAAATTTCCAAGCCTTGCACGGGAAAGGTGTCTCAGGGCAAATCAATGGAAAACAAGTTTTGCTTGGAAATGCTAAAATGCTGGATGGCATGGATATTTCTAGAACTTATCAAGAAAAACTAGAAGAACTAGAAAAAGAAGCTAAGACAGTTGTTTTCTTGGCTGTGGACAATGAAATCAAAGGCTTGCTTGCTCTGCAAGATATTCCTAAGGAAAATGCCAAGCTTGCCATCAGTCAGTTGAAAAAACGAGGTCTTAAAACAGTCATGCTGACAGGAGATAATGCTGGTGTGGCGCGTGCCATTGCCGATCAGATCGGAATCGAAGAGGTCATTGCAGGTGTCTTGCCAGAGGAAAAAGCTCATGAAATCCATAAACTACAAGCGTCTGGCAAAGTAGCCTTTGTTGGGGATGGTATCAATGACGCTCCTGCCCTTAGTGTAGCAGATGTGGGGATTGCTATGGGAGCTGGAACAGATATTGCCATCGAGTCAGCAGATTTGGTGTTGACAACTAATAACCTCCTAGGAGTGGTTCGTGCTTTTGACATGAGTAAGAAAACCTTTAATCGAATTCTGCTCAATCTTTTCTGGGCCTTTATCTACAATGTCGCCGGAATTCCGATTGCAGCAGGAGTCTTTTCTGGTGTTGGACTGGCCCTCAATCCAGAACTGGCAGGTCTAGCTATGGCCTTTAGTTCTGTATCCGTTCTGACTAGTTCACTCTTACTAAACTTTAGTAAAATAGACTAAAAGCGGGCTTGCTCGCTTTTTTATTATAAAACAGAAACTAAAAACGTTTTCAAACTGTACTGTAATAG
The DNA here is from genome assembly GCF_049738055.1 of Streptococcus sp. CL6.22. Classification (GTDB taxonomy): domain Bacteria; phylum Bacillota; class Bacilli; order Lactobacillales; family Streptococcaceae; genus Streptococcus; species Streptococcus mitis_DJ. The sequence goes on from NZ_JBKOTV010000009.1 coordinate 49,525, forward strand.
AGAATAAAAACTTCTGAGCAGATTCTTAGTAAAGTCAAAATAAATGTGATAAATTAGTATTGTAAAAATTTACTGAAACGTTTTCAAAAACTATATGAAACCTTTTTTAGTAGATTTAAAAATATTTGAAGGAGAGTTATCATTATGACTCAAGGGAAAATTACTGCATCTGCAGCAATGCTTAATGTATTGAAAACATGGGGCGTAGACACAATCTACGGTATCCCATCAGGAACACTCAGCTCATTGATGGACGCTTTGGCTGAAGACAAAGATATCCGCTTCTTGCAAGTTCGCCATGAAGAAACAGGTGCTCTTGCAGCGGTTATGCAAGCTAAATTCGGCGGCTCAATCGGGGTTGCAGTTGGTTCAGGTGGTCCAGGTGCGACTCACTTGATTAACGGTGTTTACGATGCAGCTATGGATAACACTCCATTCCTAGCAATCCTTGGATCACGTCCAGTTAACGAACTCAACATGGATGCTTTCCAAGAATTGAACCAAAACCCAATGTACAACGGTATCGCTGTATATAACAAACGTGTAGCTTACGCTGAGCAATTGCCAAAAGTTATTGACGAAGCTTGCCGTGCTGCAGTTTCTAAAAAAGGTCCAGCTGTTGTTGAAATCCCAGTAAACTTCGGTTTCCAAGAAATCGACGAAAACTCATACTATGGATCAGGTTCATACGAGCGTTCATTCATCGCTCCTGCTTTGAACGAAGTTGAAATCGACAAAGCTGTTGAAATCTTGAACAATGCTGAACGTCCAGTTATCTATGCTGGTTACGGTGGTGTTAAAGCTGGTGAAGTAATCACTGAATTGTCACGTAAAATCAAAGCACCAATCATCACAACTGGTAAAAACTTTGAAGCTTTCGAATGGAACTATGAAGGTTTGACTGGTTCTGCTTACCGTGTTGGTTGGAAACCAGCCAACGAAGTGGTCTTTGAAGCAGACACAGTTCTTTTCCTTGGTTCAAACTTCCCATTTGCTGAAGTTTACGAAGCATTCAAGAATACTGAAAAATTCATCCAAGTCGATATCGACCCTTACAAACTTGGTAAACGTCATGCCCTAGACGCTTCAATCCTTGGTGATGCAGGTCAAGCAGCGAAAGCAATCCTTGACAAAGTGAATCCAGTTGAATCTACTCCATGGTGGCGTGCAAACGTTAAGAATAACCAAAACTGGCGCGATTACATGAACAAACTCGAAGGTAAAACTGAGGGTGAATTGCAATTGTACCAAGTTTACAATGCAATCAACAAACATGCTGATCAAGACGCTATCTATTCAATCGACGTAGGTGACACTACTCAAACATCTACTCGTCACCTTCACATGACACCTAAGAACATGTGGCGTACATCTCCACTCTTTGCGACAATGGGTATTGCCCTTCCTGGTGGTATTGCTGCTAAGAAAGACAATCCAGATCGCCAAGTATGGAACATCATGGGTGACGGTGCATTCAACATGTGCTACCCAGACGTTATCACAAACGTTCAATACGACCTTCCAGTTATCAACGTTGTCTTCTCAAATGGTAAATATGCCTTCATCAAGGACAAATACGAAGACACAAACAAACACTTGTTTGGTTGTGACTTCCCTAATGCTGACTATGCGAAAATCGCTGAAGCTCAAGGTGCTGTAGGATTTACAGTTGACCGTATCGAAGACATCGATGCAGTTGTTGCAGAAGCTGTTAAACTCAACAAAGAAGGTAAAACTGTTGTGATCGATGCTCGCATCACTCCACACCGTCCACTTCCAGTAGAAGTACTTGAATTGGATCCAAAACTTCACTCAGAAGAAGCAATCAAAGACTTCAAGGAAAAATACGAAGCAGAAGAACTCGTACCATTCCGCCTCTTCTTGGAAGAAGAAGGATTGCAATCACGCGCAATTAAATAATTCCTTCGTGGAACTTAAAAAGATCGGAGCAATCCGGTCTTTTTATGGAGGATAGTAAATGAATTTAAATCAATTAGATATTATCGTTTCAGATGTTCCCCAAGTCTGTGCTGACTTGGAGCGTATTTTGGATAAAAAGCCCGATTATGTTGATGACAGTTTTGCTCAGTTTACGATTGGCAGTCACTGTCTGATGTTGTCCCAAAATCATTTGATTCCTTTGGAAGATTTTCAGTCAGGAATCATTCTTCATATCGAGGTTGAGGATGTAGACCAGAATTACCAACGGTTGAAAGAACTTGGTATCCAGGTTTTAAACGGACCAACTGTAACCGATTGGGGAACAGAGTCCTTATTAGTTAAAGGGCCTGCTGGTCTAGTGATTGATTTTTATCGTATGAAGTAGGTAATTCTATTATCAAATTTTTTATCTAAACATTCTTGGAGTGAAACTTAAAAAGATCGGAGCAATTCGATCTTTTTTGTATTTATGCGACTTTCAGTCCGTCTCGCTCCGTTAGGTGCGAGACAAAAAACCACCCGTTTTCACGGGTGGTTATGATTTCTACACTTATTGTTTGGCTTCCTGTTTTAATTGTTGCACCTGTTCCTCGTACTGGACAAGCTCCCTGTCTTTTATATTGATAGTCGCTTCTGCTTCAGCAATGCGGCTTCTCAGATCTTGAGTCTTGTTATGGTGATAGCTAATACCAATAGCACTACCAGCAATGATCCCGATTACTAGACAAGTAAAAATCACCAAAATCAAGGGAGCAGATAGTTGTGTAAAGACAAGACTGACAGTTACTGTTTGACGATTGAGTAGACCAAATGAGATCACAATGACTAATAAGCTCAAACCGCCAATTAGATAAGCCTTATCTTTCAGTGACAATTCATTAAATTTTTTTAGCATAAGTTCCTTTTCTCCTGACTATGTTGATAGAAAACTACACACCATTTAGGTATTAACAAAATTCATTTTACTAGAAAATTTCGATACTGTCAATAATTTCTAACGGCTTATTTACCATCAATCAATCGATTCATTGAAAAGGAGTATTCATTTTCTAATATTTGATTGAGTAAACAGAACGGAGCAATTCGGTCTTTTTTCTGTTCCCTCTTTCTTATAACAAGATTGTGATAGTTTATATCTTTATAACAAAAGTTTTAAAGACTTGATTGTTTTGAAAGAATATTTTAAAATAAGATTCAGTAAAAATGAAAGAGGTTTTGAAAATGTCTGAAAAACAAATGAAAATTTTAGGTTGGGTAGCGACCTTTATGTCTGTTATGATGTATGTGTCTTACTTCCCACAAATCATGAACAATCTGGCTGGTCAAAAAGGAAATTTCATCCAGCCCTTGGTTGCTGCCATCAACTGTAGTCTCTGGGTTTACTACGGTCTTTTCAAAAAAGAAAGAGATATCCCCCTTGCAGCAGCTAATGCACCAGGTATTATTTTTGGCCTAGTGACGGTTATTACAGCTTTGATTTAAAAGGAACAGAGGAGACTAGTTTTCAGTCTTCTTTTTTGTTTCAGGGGAGGCTATTTACTTTTTCTAGAGGATAATTTTTTAAAAAACAATCTGATAAACTTAAATAGTAGAATAGTATCAGTATGTCACAGTATTTTATAAGAAAAGGTTTACAGAATAAGTTATAATATAAGTAAATGAACAAGCAAATAAGAAAGTGAGTAGAGTTATGACCGAAAAACTGACTTTTCCGGATGGTTTCTTGTGGGGCGGAGCGACAGCTGCCAACCAGTGTGAGGGTGCTTATAATTTAGAAGGTCGTGGATTGGCGAATGTGGATGTCGTCCCCATCGGTCCAGATCGTGAAGCCATTATCACAGGTCAGAAAAAGATGTTTTCGTTTGAGGAGGGCTATTTTTACCCAGCCAAGCAAGCTATTGATATGTACCATCATTACAAGGAAGATATTGCCCTTTTTGCGGAAATGGGCTTTAAGACTTATCGTCTATCCATTGCTTGGACTCGGATTTTTCCTAAGGGCGACGAAACAGTGCCAAATGAAGCTGGTCTAGCCTTTTATGAGGATTTATTTAAGGAGTGCCACAAGTATGGTATCCAACCTCTGGTGACTATCACTCATTTCGACTGTCCTATGCACTTGATTACAGAGTACGGTGGTTGGCGCAATCGTCGGATGTTAGACTTCTATGAAAAACTTTGTCGCACACTCTTTACCCGCTATAAGGGCTTGGTCAAATTCTGACTAACCTTCAATGAAATCAACATGATTCTCCATGCACCCTTTATGGGAGCTGGACTCTGTTTTGAAGAAGGTGAAAATCAAGAACAGGTTAAATACCAAGCGGCTCACCATGAGTTGGTGGCTTCAGCCATGGCGACTAAGATTGCCCACGAAATTGACCCAGAAAACAAGGTGGGATGTATGTTGGCAGCAGGGCAATACTATCCTAACACAGCCCATCCGAGAGACTACTGGGCAGCCATGGAGGAAGACCGCAAGAGTTACTTCTTCATTGATGTTCAAGCGCGTGGGGAATACCCAAATTATGCCAAGAAGCAATGGGAGCGTGAGGGGATTGAGATTCATATGACGGCAGAGGATCTGGACTTGTTGAAGAACAATACTGTTGACTTTGTTTCCTTCTCTTACTATGCAAGTCGAGTAGCCTCAGGTGATCCAGCAGTTAAAGAATTAACTGCTGGAAATGTCTTTGCCTCCCTCAAAAATCCCTATCTAGAATCCTCAGAATGGGGGTGGCAGATTGATCCACTTGGTCTTCGCATCACCCTCAATGCCATCTGGGATCGTTACCAAAAGCCTATGTTTATCGTAGAAAACGGTCTCGGTGCTATGGATACTCCGGATGAAAATGGTTATGTAGCAGATGACTATCGGATTGCTTACTTAGAGGCTCATATCAAAGCTATGCGAGATGCCATTTACCAAGATGGCGTTGACTTGCTTGGTTATACGACTTGGGGCTGTATCGATCTGGTTTCAGCTGGAACAGGCGAAATGAACAAGCGCTATGGCTTTATCTATGTAGATCGAGATAATGCTGGTCATGGAAGCCTCAAACGTAGCAAGAAGAAATCCTTCTACTGGTACAAGGATGTCATTGCCAGCAATGGTGCAAGCATTGAGTAGAGCACATTTGTTCACTATTTTTATAAAATCTTCTCCCTACTTTATAATATGTGAAAAAGAGTTCAATTAGATGGAGCTTTTTGCTATAATGAGGGGAGAAAAATCAGACAGGAGATCGACATGTCAGAACCATTATTTTTACAATCAGTTATGCAAGAAAAAATCTGGGGTGGAACCAAGCTACGTGATGAGTTTGGTTACGACATCCCAAGTGAAAAAATCGGAGAATATTGGGCCATCTCAGCCCATCCAAATGGAGTCTCTAAAGTTGCCAATGGACGCTACCAGGGAACAGACCTCGCTACTTTGTATGCGGAACATCGTGAATTGTTTGGCAATCGTCCTGAGCCTGTATTTCCACTTTTGACTAAGATTCTGGATGCCAACGACTGGCTCAGTGTCCAAGTTCACCCAGACGATGCCTATGGACTAGAGCATGAAGGTGAACTTGGAAAAACAGAATGCTGGTACATTATCGCAGCGGATGAAGGTTCAGAAATTATCTATGGTCACAATGCCAAGTCAAAAGAAGAACTCCGCCAGCAAATCGAGGACAAGAACTGGGATGCCTTGTTGACAAAAGTTCCTGTAAAGGCTGGAGATTTCTTCTATGTACCAAGTGGCACCATGCACGCTATCGGAGCAGGAATTTTGATTCTTGAAACTCAGCAATCTAGCGATACCACTTACCGTGTCTATGACTTTGACCGTAAGGATGATAATGGCAACTTGCGTGAACTTCACCTTGAAAAATCTATCGATGTCTTGAATATTGGCGAGCCTGCCAATAGCCGTCCTGTAACTATCAAAGCAGATGATTTACGTTCCACTCTCCTTGTATCCAATGATTTCTTTGCAGTTTACAAGTGGGAAATTACTGGAAAAGTTGACTTCGAAAAGACAGCTGACTACAGCTTATTTAGTGTCTTAGCTGGTCAAGGTCAGCTTACTGTTGACGGAAAAAACTATCCAATCCAAAAAGGTAGCCACTTTATCCTACCAAGTGATGTTGAAACTTGGACTCTGGAAGGGCAAGGTTTGGAATTGATTGTTAGTCATCCATAAAAAAGAAAGGGCCTGAGTTCATACTCAAGTCCTTTTTGATTACATAAATTGGGCGATAAAAACCACGATGATGATGATTGGAATGACGAAACGAAGAAGGAAGAGCCAGACTTGGAAAAGTCCTTGTTTCCATACTGTTTCATCGAGATGGAGTTCCTCCATAGCAAGAGCCTTCTTAAAGATATAGCCTGTAAAAAGTGAAAGGCAGAGAGCTCCAAATGGCATGAGGAGATTGGAAACCAAGAAGTCCATAGCGCCAAAGAAGGTCTTCCCAAAGATGTGAACATCCGCCATGACACCGTAAGATAGGGCTGAAGGAATTCCAAAGACAAAGGTCAAGATTCCTAAAATAGCACTCCATTTAGCACGCTTACTGTTGTCCTGATTGGTGATATTACCCACATTGATTTCCAGCATAACGACAGAAGAAGTGACTGTCGCAAAGAGGAAGAGGAAGAGGAAGAGGATGTAGAAAATGGTTCCAAAAGGCATCTTGTCAAAGAGTTGAGGCAAGACGATAAAGAGCAGGCTTGGTCCACCTTCAGATTGGATGTTGAAGGCTGACATAGCAGGGAAAATGGCTAGACCTGCCATGATGGACACCGAGATGTTCATTGCTACGATAGAAATTCCTGACTGGACTAGATTGGTTTTCTTATCCAAATAAGAAGCATATGTCAGCATGGCTGTAACCCCTAGTGAAAGGGCAAAGAAAGATTGTCCCAGAGCATAGAGGAGACCAGCACTGGTCAGTTTTGAAAAGTCTGGTTTGAGGAAGTAAAGAACCCCTTCCATGGCATTTGGCAAACTGAGAGAACGACCGATGATGACGACAAAGATGATAAAGAGCAGGGGCATCATGACTTTCGATGCTCTTTCAATCCCTTTTTGAACCCCACGTGATACAATAAAGATATTCAATAAGATAAAGGCCGCTTGAGCTCCTAGGGCAATGGCTGGATTTGAAATGATTGAAGTAAATAATTGAGCATAATCACCAGTTCCGCTAAGTTGGAACAATTTTCCAAACTCAATGCCTAGATAGACTAAAATCCATCCTCCAATAACACTGTAGAAAGATAAGAGGATAAAGAGGGCGAAGGCACCAATCCAACCGATAAAGTTGTACTTGCTATTCTTGCCGAGTTTTCCAAAGGTTTTGATTGCTGAGACACCAGCACTTCGGCCGAGAGCAAATTCAGCCAGCAAAAGGGGGAAACCAATTAAAATAGTGGAAATGAGAAAGACAAGTAAAAAGCCTCCTCCACCATTAGCAGCGGTCATGTAGGGGAATTTCCAAACGGCACCAAGTCCGATGGCTGAACCAGCAGATGCTAGGATAAAGCCCAGTTTAGAACCCCATTGCGATTTTTCAGACATAGTTAAACTCCTAAAATTAGTATTACAAAAGAAAAAGCTACTGCCCTTGGCAAATAGCCTCATCAGTACTCAAAATGAGCCTTTCTTTTGATTGATAGACTTGACTATCCTATCATGTTTTCTAAGGTCTGTCAAGAAAACCATTTTCATGTTATGATAAAGTAAAAAATTTCGCAAAAACGCTTGACTCTGACCTAGGGGGAGGGGTTATACTATCAATGTAATACTCTTCGAAAATCAAATTCAAACCACGTCAGCGTCGCCTTACCGTACTCAAGTACAGCCTGCGGCTAGCTTCCTAGTTTGCTCTTTGATTTTCATTGAGTATAAGGAGGAAATCATGTACCATATAAAAGAAGCTGCCCAGCTTTCGGGTGTCTCTGTCAAGACCCTGCATCACTACGACAAGATAGGACTCTTAGTTCCTTTAAAGTTAGAAAACGGTTATCGAACCTACAGTCAGGAGGATTTGGAACGCCTTCAGGTCATTCTTTACTACAAATATCTAGGTTTTTCTTTAGAAAAAATAGCAGAGCTGTTAAAGGAAGATAAATCAGATTTATTGCCTCACTTGACTAGACAGTTGGACTATTTGACTCGAGAAAGGCAACATCTGGATACCTTGATTTCCACCTTGCAAAAAACCATTCAAGAACAAAAAGGAGAAAGAGAAATGAGCATTCAAGAGAAATTCGCAGGATTTAACTATCAAGACCATCAAAAATACCACCAAGAGGCGGTAGAGAAGTATGGACAAGATGTGATGGACCAAGCGCTGGAGCGCCAAAAAGGTCACGAAGACGAAGCTACGGCTGCCTTCAATCAAGTCTTTCGAGCCTTGTCACAAAATCTTCAAGCTGGTCTACCTGTAACAGCAACCGAAAATCAAGAAGAAGCCGCTAAACTCTTGCAAGCCATCCGTACTTATGGATTTGACTGCTCTATTGAGGTATTTGGTTATATCGGTAAAGGCTACGTCTACAACCCAGAATTTAAGGAAAACATTGACAAATTTGGACCTGGAACAGCCCAGTACACATCAGATGTGATTGCCTATTATGTCCAAACTCAGACAAAATAAAATCGGAGGAGCATTCTTCCGATTTTTACTAAATTCAAGCACTACTTGCTTAATAATTTTTCTACTACATTTAGTTTTCGCATGGTCAAATCTACATTAAAAAGCTTTTCAAGATAGTTGGTACTGAGCTTTTTTCGTTTTGCAGTTCTAGGGAGATAGAGGTAAAGACAATGGTTACCGATACAAATTTCTTCTTCACCGTAATCAATTTTCAATTTTTCTAAAGGGAGACTTTGAATAGATTCTTGATAAAAAATCACGTGTATACGGTCATAAAGATAGTGTTCTCCAAAAGGGTTTTCTTGGACAATGTTTTTAAAAATATCCTTATTCTTAATGATTATTTTGAGATCGGCTCCAATCTTTTTCTTTATTAGAGTATGAACCTGTTCTCGTATTTTTTCTAAGGCTAAGTTACTTTCAAGAATGATATTACCACTTTGAATATAGGTTCGAACTTGTTGAAAACCGGCTTCTGTTAAGATATCTACTAGATAAGACATTTTAGGGATAGCATTTTTTCCATTAGGTGTAACTCCCCTTAACAAGATAATATGTTCCAAAGGACTTCCTTTCTTTTGGGGCTGATTTAGCCATTAAATAATTCAGATTTAGATTGGGTTTGATCCCGCCACCCAACCAGTGCAGAGGGCAGAAGTGATGTTAAAGCCACCCGTGTGGGCATTGATATCTAGTACCTCGCCAGCAAAGTGGAGTCCAGGCACCAGCTTACTTTCTAGAGTTTTGGGATTGATTTCCTTGAGACTGACGCCCCCTTTGGTAACAAAGGACTTGGCAAGGGACATTTTTCCGGTCACAGGGATTTTGAGTACTTTGATAGACTGGAGAAGTTGTTCGCGTTCCTTTTCAGTCAGTTGTTTGACTTTTTCTGGATAGCCTTGCACAAAAAATTCTGCCAAGCGTTCTGGAAGCAAAGTTTTTAAAGCGTTTTTCAAGGATTTTTCACGATTTTCTTCTAGGAATGCAGCCAAGTCCTTCTCAGAAAGTTGAGGGAAAACATCCAGTGAGAGAACCTCCCCACCCTTGACAAAGCTAGACATACGCAGAGCAGCAGGGCCAGACAAACCAAAGTGGGTAAAAAGCAGATCGTGCGTGATGACATGTTTTCCATAGCTTAAGGTCACATCGTCTAGTGAAATCCCCTGAAGTGCTTTGTGTGGAAAATCCGTCAATAATGGACTTTCAGCAGCCTCAAGTTCGGTAATGGTGTGTTTAAAATGACGGGCAATCTCATGTCCAAAACCAGTCGAACCAGTGGAAGGATAGGATTTTCCACCAGTTGTGACAATCAGTTTATCACAAGTGAAGGTTTGGTCTGCGGACTTAAGGACAAACTGGTCGTCTATCTTTTTAACCGAAACAATCTCCGTTTTAGTAGCAACTCGACCACCGAGTTCAGTGATTTTCTTTTCCAAGGCCTCGATAATGGTCCGAGACTTGTCACTAGCAGGAAAGACGCGTCCGTGGTCTTCGACCTTAAGTTTAACACCATTTTCTGTAAAAAAATTAATGATATCATGGTTATCAAATTGGGAGAAGACACTGTAGAGAAAGCGCCCATTTCCAGGGATGCCAGCTAGTAGGTCATCTAGAGTTCCGTTGTTGGTTACATTGCAACGTCCCCCACCAGTACCAGCTAATTTTTTTCCAAGTTTCCGATTTTTTTCGATGAGGAGGGTTTTCTGTCCATAAAAGCTACTGGAAATCGTAGCCATCATACCAGCAGGACCTCCACCGATGACAATAGTATCAAAATGTTTCATAGCTCTATTGTACCACAAAAAAACAAGAGATGATGGTCACCTCTTGTCAAGAATGCAATTAATCAATTTCATATCCCATCAGCAAACCACCATCTTCTGCATAGAAACTGCAGAGACCAGATGTTGGGAGAATTTTAATATTCGCCTGTGGGAAATTTTCACGGATTCGGTCTGAAAGCTGTTGGCAACATTTCTCGTTATTGCGTTGAGCCATGACAATACGACCACCAGCATATCCTGCTTTCACTAACTCTTCATATGCTGCCTGAATCGATTTCTTTGCTCCTCTTGCTTTTTGTAGCAATTCAAGGGTTCCAGTTTCACTAGCTTCTCCGACCATACGGATGTTGAGAAGGCCAACGACTGTACCGATAAGCTTGCTCAAACGGCCATTTTTCACCAAGTTATCGACTTTAGCTAGGACAAAAAGTAACTTGGTTTTTTCTTGATAGGCAGTGATAGCTTCAACCACTTCTTCAAAAGATAAGCCTTGGTCAATCAAATCATTTAATTTTTCTACGAGCAAGTCAACTTCTCCACCAGCAGACAAACTATCAATTACATGAATCTTAGTGTCAGGATGGTCTTCTAGATAAATATTCTTTGCTAGTTGAGCACTATTGTGGCTTCCAGAAAGAGTACCAGTGATGGTTACTAGGAAAATGTTTTTGGCTCCTTCAAATGCTCGCAAATAATCATCTGGGCTTGGACAAGCTGATTTTGAAGCTTCTGCAGTTGCATACATGGTTTCCATCATTTGGTCAATGTCAAGACTGGCATCATCAACAAAGACCTGATCAGCTACTTGAATGGTTAAGGGGACACTTACAAAGGTCGTGTCAATAGCTGGTCTTGCCAGCTGACGATAATCACAACCAGAGTCAGCAATAATCTTCCAAGTCATAGAAATTCTCCATCTTTGTCAGTTATACATTGACAAAGGTTCTGTCTTTTTTTACAATTATATCATGAAAGCCCTTGAAACAAAAGCCTCATCCGTCTGTTGTGACAAGTAGAAAGAAAATGTTATGTCTGAACGTAGAATCTCTGAAAAGTCTCTTGAAAATCTCAGAAAATCAAACCAAGAATCCAATTTATTAACTAGAGAAGCCATCGAAACAGCCCTCTTGCAACTCTTGGAAAAAAAGGACTTGACCAAGATTAGTATTTCTGAATTGGTCAAACGTGCAGGCGTTTCTCGTGCAGCCTTTTACCGTAATTATGATTCCAAAGAGGAAATTTTAGAGAGTGTCTTTAAACGGAGTGTCCACAACATCATGGAACAACTGCACCATTATGATTTAAAGACAGATCTTTATCTGGTCTGGGTTCATCTTTTCCGGGAGGCCAGAAAGGAAGCCAGAGTGATTCAATTGGCCTTGGATTACCATCTGGAAAAAATCTTTGTCCAAGCCATGCAGGAATTTTTAGAAAAATACCATGGGAAATCAAAAGGTGTCAGCTCTTATCTTCATTCCTTTTGGAGCTCGGCCATCGTTTCTGTCCTTCTAAAATGGATCAAGGATGGCATGAAGGTACCAGCTGAAAAGATTGCAGATTTAGGTTTACCATTTTTTAAAAAATAGAGAAAAAGGAGAAGAGATATGACTGAAAAAAGACTAGCATGGGATGAGTATTTTGCAGCCCAAGCCTTACTAATTGCCAATCGTTCCACTTGTAAACGTGCCAAAGTGGGCGCAATTTTGGTAAAGGATAATAAAGTTATTTCCACTGGTTATAATGGTTCGGTGTCAGGGACTGAGCATTGTATTGATCACGAATGTCTGGTCATTGAAGGTCACTGTGTTCGCACTCTTCACGCAGAGGTTAATGCCATTCTCCAAGGTGCAGAACGTGGGGTTCCCAAAGGCTTTACAGCCTATGTGACCCACTTTCCATGTCTAAACTGTACAAAACAATTGCTTCAGGTTGGTTGTAAGCGCGTGGTTTATATCAACCAGTACCGAATGGACGACTATGCCCAATACCTTTATCAAGAAAAGGGAACAGAATTAACCCATTTACCACTTGAGACAGTGCAGGCAGCTCTTAAAGAGGCGGATTTAATGTAAAAATTATCAAAAATAAATGGTTTAGAAAGATTTTTAAACCGTTTTTTGGTATAATAAGAAGAATAAATTGAAAGAAGGAATTCCAAAAATGGGAAAAATTGAAGTTATTAATCATCCATTGATTCAACACAAATTGTCAATCTTGCGTCGTACAGATACTTCTACAAAAGCTTTTCGTGAGCTAGTAGATGAGATTGCAATGTTGATGGGGTATGAAGTACTTCGTGATCTTCCACTAGAAGATGTGGAAATCGAAACACCAATCACAAAAACAGTTCAAAAACAATTGGCAGGTAAGAAATTGGCCATCGTTCCAATCTTGCGTGCAGGTATCGGGATGGTGGATGGACTCTTGAGCTTGGTTCCAGCTGCTAAGGTTGGCCACATCGGTATGTACCGTGATGAAGAAACGCTTCAACCAGTTGAGTACTTAGTGAAATTGCCTGAAGATATTGACCAACGTCAAATTTTTGTGGTAGACCCAATGTTGGCAACAGGTGGCTCAGCAATCTTGGCTGTTGATTCTCTTAAAAAACGTGGCGCATCAAATATCAAATTTGTCTGCCTTGTATCTGCTCCAGAAGGTGTTAAAGCCCTTCAAGAAGCTCATCCAGATGTAGAAATCTTTACAGCAGCCTTGGATGAACGTTTGAACGAACACGGATATATCGTTCCAGGTCTTGGAGATGCTGGAGACCGCTTGTTCGGTACAAAATAACATCGAAAAGAAGAATGATTTGGAAAAGTATTTCCAGTCGTGAAAGGGGGTTGAATTTTTGTTTCTGTCTGATGAAAACAGAGCAAAAATTTGACCTTTTTTGACCAAGATATTATAATAGTCTTATCTTCAGTCATTTGACCAACAAAATTAAAACTCAAAAGGAGAAATGAATGATTCCTGTAGTTATTGAACAAACAAGCCGTGGGGAACGTTCCTACGATATTTACTCACGTCTTCTTAAAGACCGCATCATTATGCTGACAGGCCCAGTTGAAGACAATATGGCCAACTCTGTTATTGCCCAGTTGCTTTTCTTGGATGCCCAAGATAGTACAAAGGATATTTACCTTTATGTCAATACACCTGGTGGTTCCGTTTCAGCTGGTTTGGCAATCGTTGATACCATGAACTTTATCAAGGCAGATGTCCAAACCATTGTTATGGGAATGGCAGCATCTATGGGGACGGTCATTGCATCAAGTGGAGCAAAAGGCAAACGTTTCATGCTTCCAAATGCAGAGTATATGATCCACCAACCAATGGGTGGTACAGGTGGAGGTACTCAGCAAACCGATATGGCGATCGCTGCAGAACACTTGCTTAAAACTCGTAATACCTTGGAAAAAATCTTGGCTGAAAATTCAGGTCAGTCAATCGAAAAAGTTCACGCAGATGCAGAACGCGATAACTGGATGAGTGCCCAAGAAACACTTGAATATGGCTTTATTGATGAAATCATGGCCAACAATTCATTGAATTAATGATCAAAGAAGGCAAACTCGACTGGGTTTGCTTTTTTTGGTATAATAGGGAGAGATTTCTTAGAAAGAGGATTTATCATGTTTGAAAAAGTCAATCGATCTGGCTTGATTATCTATCTTTACTATAATCGTGATGCCAAAAAATTGCAGGATTATGGAGATATTACCTATCATTCCAAGAAACATCGTTACTTACAACTCTATGTTCCAACTCAAGAAATGGAGCAATTGGTCGGGCGCTTGGGCAAGGAAAAGTTTATAAAAAAAGTCAGGGTTTGTCATATCCAAGAGCTGGAAACACCCTTTGTGGGCAATCTTCATCGAGAGGAAAACGTTATCATCGAAAAAGTTCAAGAAAAGTGTTGACAATTTTCTGATAATTCGGTATATTCTTAACATGCTATTTATTTAAGAAATAAGGAGACAAAAAAAGATGAAGAAAAAATTTGCCCTATCGTTTGTGGCGCTTGCAAGTGTAGCACTTCTTGCAGCCTGTGGAGAAGTGAAGTCTGGAGCGTCAAACGCTGCTGGTAACTCAGTAGAGGAAAAGACAATCAAAATTGGATTTAACTTCGAAGAAACTGGTGCCGTAGCTGCCTACGGAACATCTGAACAAAAAGGTGCCCAACTTGCCGTTGATGAAATCAATGCAGCAGGTGGTATCGACGGAAAACAAATCGAAGTAGTTGATAAAGATAATAAATCTGAAACTGCTGAGGCGGCTTCAGTAACAACTAACCTAGTAACCCAATCTAAGGTATCAGCAATCGTAGGACCTGCGACATCTGGTGCAACTGCAGCTGCTGTAGCTAACGCTACAAAAGCAGGTGTTCCATTGATTTCGCCAAGTGCGACTCAAGATGGATTGACTAAAGGTCAAGATTACCTCTTTATCGGAACATTCCAAGATAGCTTCCAAGGAAAAATTATCTCAAACTATGTTACTGAAAAATTAAACGCTAAGAAAGTTGTTCTTTACACTGACAATGCCAGCGACTATGCTAAAGGTATTGCTAAAGCCTTCCGTGAAGCTTACAAAGGTGAAATCGTTGCAGATGAAACTTTCGTAGCAGGTGACACAGACTTTCAAGCAGCCCTTACAAAAATGAAAGGGAAAGACTTTGATGCTATCATCGTCCCTGGTTACTACACTGAAGCTGGTAAAATTGTAAACCAAGCGCGTGGTATGGGAATTGATAAACCAATCGTTGGTGGTGATGGATTCAACGGTGAAGAGTTTGTACAACAAGCAACTGCTGAAAAAGCATCAAACATCTACTTTATCTCAGGCTTCTCAACTACTGTAGAAGTTTCAGCTAAAGCAAAAGCTTTCCTTGATGCTTACCGTGCTAAGTACAACGAAGAGCCTTCAACATTTGCAGCCTTGGCTTATGACTCAGTTCACCTTGTAGCAAACGCAGCAAAAGGTGCTAAAAACTCAGGTGAAATCAAGGATAACCTTGCTAAAACAAAAGATTTTGAAGGTGTAACTGGTCAAACAAGCTTCGATGCAGACCACAACACAGTCAAAACTGCTTACATGATGACCATGAACAATGGTAAGGTTGAAGCAGCAGAAGTTGTAAAACCATAATAGAAAAATGTTGAAATAGGGAATGAGCCTCTGACTCACTCCCTGTTTCGGTGTTTAAGAACCTATCAAAAAGTGAGGGGAAACCCTCAAAATTATAAATAGAAAGAGTGAATCTTATGCTCCAACAACTAGTAAATGGTTTGATTCTAGGTAGTGTTTATGCGCTGTTAGCCCTAGGATATACCATGGTTTACGGAATTATCAAGCTCATCAACTTCGCCCACGGTGATATTTATATGATGGGAGCCTTTATCGGTTATTTCTTGATTAATTCTTTCCAAATGAATTTCTTTGTAGCTCTTATTGTAGCTATGTTAGCGACAGCCATTCTTGGTGTCGTGATTGAGTTCCTTGCTTACCGACCTTTGCGTCACTCTACTCGTATTGCTGTTTTGATTACAGCTATTGGGGTTTCTTTCCTATTGGAGTATGGGATGGTCTATCTGGTTGGTGCCAATACCCGTGCCTTCCCTCAAGCGATTCAAACAGTTCGCTATGATTTGGGACCAGTTAGCCTAACAAACGTGCAGTTAATGATTTTGGCCATTTCCTTGATTTTGATGATTTTGTTACAAGTCATTGTCCAAAAGACTAAGATGGGGAAAGCCATGCGTGCAGTATCCGTAGATAGCGATGCAGCGCAATTGATGGGGATCAATGTAAACCGTACTATCAGCTTTACCTTCGCTTTGGGGTCAGCTCTTGCGGGTGCGGCTGGTGTTCTGATTGCCCTTTATTATAACTCTCTTGAGCCTTTGATGGGGGTTACTCCAGGTCTTAAGTCTTTCGTTGCCGCAGTACTTGGTGGTATCGGAATTATTCCTGGTGCGGCTCTTGGTGGCTTTGTGATTGGTCTATTGGAAACCTTTGCGACAGCCTTTGGAATGTCAGACTTCCGTGATGCCATTGTTTATGGAATCCTGTTGTTGATCTTGATTGTCCGCCCAGCAGGTATTCTTGGTAAAAATGTGAAAGAGAAGGTGTAAACGATGAAAGAAAATTTAAAAGTTAATATTCTATGGTTACTCCTTTTGTTAGCTGGCTATGGCTTGATTAGTGTATTGGTTTCAGTTGGAGTACTAAACCTATTCTATGTACAGATTTTACAACAAATTGGAATTAATATTATTCTGGCTGTTGGTCTCAACTTAATCGTTGGTTTTTCAGGCCAATTTTCACTTGGTCATGCTGGTTTCATGGCGATTGGTGCCTATGCAGCAGCTATTATTGGTTCTAAATCACCAACCTACGGTGCCTTCTTTGGAGCTATGCTTGTAGGGGCTTTGCTTTCAGGAGCAGTTGCCTTGCTTGTCGGAATTCCAACCTTGCGCTTGAAGGGGGACTATCTTGCGGTAGCGACTCTAGGTGTTTCTGAAATTATCCGTATCTTTATCATCAATGGCGGAAGCCTTACAAATGGTGCGGCAGGTATCTTGGGAATTCCTAACTTTACAACTTGGCAAATGGTTTACTTCTTTGTCGTGATTACAACTATTGCAACCTTGAACTTCTTGCGTAGTCCAATTGGTCGTTCAACCCTTTCTGTTCGTGAGGATGAAATCGCTGCTGAGTCAGTTGGGGTTAATACGACTAAAATTAAAATCATCGCCTTTGTCTTTGGTGCCATTACTGCAAGTATTGCAGGGTCACTTCAGGCAGGATTTATCGGTTCAGTTGTACCGAAAGATTACACTTTCATCAACTCAATCAATGTTTTGATTATTGTTGTATTTGGTGGACTTGGTTCCATTACAGGTGCTATTGTTTCAGCTATTGTTCTTGGAATTTTGAATATGCTTCTCCAAGATGTTGCTAGTGTGCGTATGATTATTTATGCTTTGGCCTTGGTATTGGTAATGATTTTCAGACCAGGTGGACTACTTGGGACATGGGAATTGAGCCTATCACGTTTCTTTAAAAAATCTAAGAAGGAGGAACAAAACTAATGGCATTACTTGAAGTAAAACAGTTAACCAAACATTTTGGCGGTCTAACAGCTGTTGGAGATGTGACTCTTGAATTGAACGAAGGGGAATTGGTTGGACTAATCGGTCCAAATGGAGCTGGTAAAACCACCCTTTTCAATCTCTTGACAGGTGTTTATGAACCAAGTGAGGGAACAGTAACACTAGATGGTCACCTTTTGAATGGAAAGTCACCTTATAAGATTGCTTCTTTGGGACTTGGACGTACATTCCAAAATATCCGTCTCTTTAAAGATTTAACAGTTTTGGACAATGTTTTGATTGCTTTTGGCAACCATCACAAACAACATGTTTTTGCTAGTTTCTTACGCTTACCAGCTTTTTACAAGAGTGAAAAAGAATTAAAGGCTAAGGCTTTGGAATTGTTGAAAATCTTTGATTTAGATGGTGATGCAGAAACTCTTGCTAAAAATCTTGCCTACGGACAACAACGTCGTTTGGAAATTGTTCGTGCTCTCGCTACGGAACCTAAAATTCTCTTTTTAGATGAACCAGCAGCAGGTATGAACCCACAGGAAACAGCCGAATTGACTGAGTTAATTCGTCGTATCAAAGATGAATTTAAGATTACGATCATGCTGATTGAACACGATATGAATCTGGTCATGGAAGTGACAGAACGTATCTACGTACTTGAATATGGTCGTTTGATTGCTCAGGGAACTCCAGACGAAATTAAGACCAATAAACGCGTTATCGAAGCTTATCTAGGAGGTGAAGCCTAATGTCTATGTTAAAAGTTGATAATCTTTCTGTGCATTACGGTATGATCCAAGCAGTCCGTGATGTAAGCTTTGAAGTAAATGAAGGAGAGGTTGTTTCCCTTATCGGTGCCAATGGTGCAGGTAAGACAACCATTCTCCGTACCTTGTCTGGTTTGGTTAGACCGAGTTCAGGAAAGATTGAATTTTTAGGTCAAGAAATCCAAAAAATGCCAGCTCAAAAAATCGTGGCAGGTGGTCTTTCACAAGTTCCAGAAGGACGCCACGTCTTTCCTGGCTTAACTGTTATGGAAAATCTTGAAATGGGAGCTTTCTTAAAGAAAAACCGTGAAGAAAATCAAGCCAACTTGAAGAAAGTTTTCTCACGCTTTCCTCGTCTTGAAGAACGGAAGAACCAAGATGCAGCTACTCTTTCAGGGGGAGAACAGCAAATGCTTGCCATGGGACGCGCCCTCATGTCAACACCAAAACTTCTTCTTTTAGATGAACCATCAATGGGACTTGCCCCAATCTTTATCCAAGAGATTTTTGATATCATTCAAGACATCCAGAAACAAGGAACAACCGTCCTCTTGATTGAACAAAATGCCAATAAAGCACTCGCAATCTCTGACCGAGGCTATGTATTGGAAACAGGGAAAATCGTTCTATCAGGAACAGGAAAAGAACTCGCTTCATCAGAAGAAGTCAGAAAAGCATATCTAGGTGGCTAAAAAGGTCCGGGGGACCTTTTTAGTCGGCGGATGAAGATTGCGAAGCAATTATCAAATCCACTGGATTGTTTTAGTCGGTGGATGAGGATTACGAAGTAATCATCATTATAGTCCAGGGGATCTTTTTAGTTGACAGATATAGATTGTAAAGCAATCTTTATCTACATTAAAAGGTTAATTTCTAATAATTGAAAAAAATGGAATGAAACGTTTCTTACATTCATTCAGAGGGCTCGATTTCAGAGCTCTTTTTGCTAGCTTATTCATACTTTTCTGAATTTTGAAAAAGAAATGTAAGCGTTTGATAGATTTACAAAAAGATTGTATAATAGGGATAAGAATAGAAAAGGAGAAGTCTCATGGCAGTTAAAGATTTTATGACCCGCAAGGTAGTTTATATTAGTCCAGATACAACAGTATCTCATGCAGCAGATTTGATGAGAGAGCAAGGGTTGCACCGCTTGCCTGTTATCGAAAATGATCAATTGGTTGGTTTGGTAACTGAGGGAACCATTGCCCAAGCTAGTCCATCCAAAGCAACAAGTCTTTCTATCTATGAGATGAATTATCTTCTAAATAAGACAAAAGTAAAAGATGTGATGATTCGTGATGTTGTCACTGTTTCAGGCTATGCGAGTCTAGAGGATGCAACTTATCTGATGTTGAAAAACAAGATTGGTATTCTTCCTGTCGTAGATAACCATCAAGTCTATGGGGTTATTACGGACCGTGACGTTTTCCAAGCCTTTCTTGAAATCGCAGGTTATGGCGAAGAAGGGATTCGTGTACGCTTTGTTACGGAAAATGAAGTTGGTGTACTCGGAAAGATTGTTTCTTTGATTGTAGAAGAAAATTTGAATATCTCTCATACAGTCAATATTCCGCGTAAGGATGGTAAGGTCATTATCGAAGTTCAAATCGATGGATCAATTGATTTACCAGCCTTGAAAGAAAAATTTGAATCAGAGAATATTCAAGTAGAAGAGATTACTCGTACTTCAGCAAAAGTCTTGTAAGAAGGGAAGCCGAAAGGCTTCTTTTTACGTGCAATAAGGGATTAGATCAAAAGATGGAAAGAAATGATAGATTATGGTATAATAAAATGATACAAAAAAGGAGTATTTATGGACATTTCAGAAATTCGTCAGAAAATTGACGCAAATCGTGAAAAATTAGCTTCTTTCAGGGGGTCTCTTTGACCTCGAGGGTCTAGAGGAAGAGATTGCCATCTTGGAAAACAAGATGACAGAACCTGATTTTTGGAACGATAATATCGCGGCCCAAAAAACGTCGCAAGAATTAAATGAATTAAAAAACACCTACAACACCTTCCACAAAATGGAAGAGTTGCAGGATGAAGTTGAAATTTTATTAGACTTTTTAGCTGAAGACGAGTCAGTGCATGAAGAATTGGTTGCACAGCTATCAGAACTCGATAAAATGATGACTAGCTATGAGATGACCCTTCTCTTGTCAGAACCTTATGACCATAATAATGCGATTTTGGAAATCCATCCAGGATCAGGTGGTACTGAAGCTCAGGACTGGGGTGATATGTTACTTCGTATGTACACTCGCTATGGAAATGCCAAAGGATTTAAAGTAGAAGTTTTGGATTACCAAGCAGGAGATGAAGCTGGTATTAAGTCAGTAACCCTATCATTTGAAGGGCCTAATGCCTATGGCCTTCTCAAGTCAGAAATGGGTGTTCACCGTTTGGTGCGAATTTCACCATTTGACTCTGCTAAACGTCGCCATACCTCTTTCACATCGGTGGAAGTAATGCCAGAATTGGATGATACCATTGAAGTGGAAATTCGTGAAGATGATATCAAGATGGACACCTTCCGTTCAGGTGGAGCTGGTGGACAAAACGTCAATAAGGTTTCCACAGGTGTACGTTTAACACATATTCCTACTGGGACTGTTGTCCAGTCAACGGTCGATCGTACCCAGTATGGAAATAGAGATCGTGCCATGAAGATGTTGCAGGCTAAGCTCTATCAAATGGAGCAAGAAAAGAAAGCAGCGGAAGTTGATTCTCTCAAGGGTGAGAAAAAGGAAATCACATGGGGAAGCCAAATCCGTTCATATGTTTTCACGCCTTATACTATGGTAAAAGATCATCGAACTAGCTTTGAAGTTGCGCAGGTAGATAAGGTTATGGATGGGGACCTAGATGGTTTTATCGATGCCTACCTCAAGTGGCGAATCAGCTAAGATAGAAAGGAACTCACATGTCAATCATTGAAATGAGAGATGTCGTCAAAAAATACGACAACGGAACGACTGCTTTGCGAGGTGTCTCAGTCACTGTTGAACCCGGGGAATTTGCCTATATCGTAGGTCCGTCAGGAGCTGGGAAATCAACATTTATTAGAGCTTTGTACCGTGAAGTAAAAATCGAAAAAGGAAGCTTAACTGTTGCTGGTTTTAATCTGGTTAAAATTAAAAAGAAAGATGTCCCTCTCCTACGTCGTAGTGTTGGGGTTGTCTTCCAAGATTATAAACTGTTACCAAAGAAAACCGTTTATGAAAATATTGCTTATGCAATGGAAGTTATTGGTGAGAGCCGCCGTAATATCAAAAAACGTGTTATGGAAGTTTTAGACTTGGTTGGATTGAAGCATAAGGTTCGTTCTTTCCCAAATGAACTTTCAGGGGGAGAACAGCAACGGATTGCGATAGCACGTGCCATTGTAAACAATCCAAAAGTATTGATTGCGGACGAACCAACAGGAAACTTGGACCCAGATAATTCATGGGAAATTATGAACTTGCTGGAACGCATCAATCTCCAAGGTACAACTGTCTTGATGGCTACCCACAACAGTCAGATTGTAAATACCTTGCGCCACCGTGTCATTGCCATTGAAAATGGCCGTGTCGTTCGTGACGAAGCTAAAGGAGAATATGGATACGATGATTAGTAGATTTTTTCGTCATTTATTTGAATCATTAAAAAGTTTGAAACGAAATGGCTGGATGACAGTAGCTGCTGTCAGTTCAGTTATGATTACTTTGACCTTGGTTGCAATATTTGCATCTGTTATCTTTAATACGGCTAAACTAGCTACAGATATCGAAAATAATGTCCGAGTAATGGTATACATTCGTAAGGACGTAGCTGATAATAGTGAGACTATTGAAAAAGAAGGTCAAACTGTTACAAATAACGACTACCACAAGGTATATGATGCTTTGAAAAGTATGTCAACCGTTAAAAGTGTTACGTTTTCAAGTAAAGAAGAACAATATGAAAAGTTGACAGAAACAATGGGGGACAACTGGAAAATCTTTGAAGGCGATGCCAATCCTCTCTATGATGCATATATCGTTGATACCAATACACCAAGTGATGTAAAGACAGTAGCAGAAGAGGCTAAAAAAATCGAAGGTGTATCAGAAGTTCAAGATGGTGGTGCTAATACAGAACGCTTGTTTAAGTTAGCCTCCTTTATTCGTGTCTGGGGACTAGTTATCGCGGGATTATTGATTTTCATTGCGGTGTTCTTGATTTCTAATACTATTCGTATCACCATTATTTCACGAAGCCGTGAAATTCAAATCATGCGTTTAGTAGGTGCTAAGAACGGCTATATCCGTGGACCTTTCTTGCTTGAAGGTGCCTTCATTGGTTTGCTTGGAGCAACTCTTCCGTCAGTTCTGGTATTTATTGTCTATAAAATGGTTTACCAATCGGTTAATAAGTCATTGGTTGGTCAGAACCTTTCAATGATATCACCAGAGGTATTCAGTCCACTTATGATTGCTCTATTATTTGTGATTGGAATTTTTATCGGTTCAATCGGATCAGGAATTTCAATGCGCCGATTCCTGAAAATCTAAAATAAAATAGAATTATATTTGAGGAGATTTTAATATCTCCTTTTTTACTACAAAAATTTTAGAAAAAAGTCTCCTTTTTTTTGTAAAAGCCTTTACAAAAAAAATTAAAGTGGTATAATTAAATCATAAAAGGTGCAAACGTTTTCGTAAAACGTTTGCCTAAATAAAAATAAAGGAGATTTGAATGATGAAAGATACATTCAAAAATGTCTTGTCTTTCGAATTTTGGCAAAAATTCGGTAAGGCTTTGATGGTGGTTATCGCGGTTATGCCGGCTGCTGGTTTGATGATTTCAATCGGTAAGTCTATCGTGATGATTAACCCAACCTTTGCACCACTTGTAATCACTGGTGGAATTCTTGAGCAAATTGGTTGGGGGGTTATCGGTAACCTTCACATTTTGTTTGCCCTAGCCATTGGAGGTAGCTGGGCTAAAGAACGTGCTGGTGGTGCTTTCGCCGCTGGTCTTGCCTTCATCTTGATTAACCGTATTACTGGTACAATCTTTGGTGTATCAGGTGATATGTTGAAAAATCCAGATGCTATGGTAACTACTCTATTCGGTGGTTCAATCAAAGTTGCTGATTACTTTATCAGTGTTCTTGAAGCTCCAGCCTTGAACATGGGTGTATTCGTAGGGATTATCTCAGGTTTTGTAGGGGCAACTGCTTACAACAAATACTACAATTTCCGTAAACTTCCTGATGCACTTTCATTCTTCAACGGGAAACGTTTCGTACCATTTGTAGTTATTCTTCGTTCAGCAATCGCTGCAATTCTACTTGCTGCATTCTGGCCAGTAGTTCAAACAGGTATCAATAGCTTTGGTATCTGGATTGCTAACTCACAAGAAACTGCTCCAATCCTTGCACCATTCTTGTATGGTACTTTGGAACGTTTGCTCTTGCCATTTGGTCTTCACCACATGTTGACAATCCCAATGAACTATACAGCTCTTGGTGGTACTTATGAGATTTTGACAGGTGCAGCTAAAGGTACTCAAGTATTTGGTCAAGACCCACTATGGCTTGCATGGGTAACAGACCTTGTAAACCTTAAAGGTACTGATGCTAGTCAATACCAACACTTGTTAGATACTGTTCACCCAGCTCGTTTCAAAGTTGGACAAATGATCGGTTCATTCGGTATCTTGATGGGTGTGATTGTGGCTATCTACCGTAATGTTGATGCTGATAAGAAACACAAATACAAAGGTATGATGATTGCAACAGCTCTTGCAACATTCTTAACAGGGGTTACTGAACCAATCGAATACATGTTCATGTTTATCGCAACACCTATGTATCTTGTTTACTCACTTGTTCAAGGTGCGGCCTTCGCTATGGCTGACGTAGTAAACCTACGTATGCACTCATTCGGTTCAATCGAGTTCTTGACTCGTACACCTATTGCGATTAGCGCTGGTATCGGTATGGATATCGTTAACTTCATTTGGGTAACTGTTCTCTTTGCTGTAATCATGTACTTTATCGCAAACTTCATGATTCAAAAATTCAATTACGCAACTCCAGGACGTAACGGAAACTACGAAACTGCTGAAGGTTCAGAAGAAGCTAGCAGCGAAGTGAAAGTTGCAGCAGGTTCTCAAGCTGTAAACATTATCAACCTTCTTGGTGGACGTGCAAACATCGTTGATGTTGATGCATGTATGACTCGTCTTCGTGTAACTGTAAAAGACGCTGACAAAGTCGGTGATGCAGAACAATGGAAAGCAGAAGGAGCTATGGGTCTTGTCATGAAAGGACAAGGAGTTCAAGCTATCTACGGTCCAAAAGCAGACGTATTGAAATCTGATATCCAAGATATCCTTGATTCAGGTGAAATCATTCCTGAAACTCTTCCAAGTCAAATGACAGAAGCACAACAAAACACAGTTCACTATAAAGGTCTTACTGAGGAAGTATACTCAGTAGCTGACGGTCAAGTTGTTGCTTTGGAACAAGTAAAAGATCCAGTATTTGCTCAAAAAATGATGGGTGATGGATTTGCTGTAGAACCTGCAAATGGAAACATTGTATCTCCAGTTTCAGGTACTGTATCAAGCATCTTCCCTACAAAACATGCTCTTGGTCTTGTGACTGAAGCAGGTCTTGAAGTACTTGTTCACATTGGTTTGGACACAGTAAGTCTTGAAGGAAAACCATTTACAGTTCATGTAGCAGAAGGACAAAAAGTTGCAGCAGGTGACTTACTTGTCACAGCTGACTTGGATGCTATCCGTGCAGCAGGACGTGAAACTTCAACAGTAGTTGTCTTCACAAATGGTGATGTTATTAAATCAGTTAAATTAGAACAAACAGGTTCTCTTGCAGCTAAAACAGCAGTTGCTAAAGTAGAATTGTAATATACTTGAGGTTGGAAGCTGTTTTCCAACCTCTTGTTTTAGGAGAAAAACATGAAATTTTTAACACTCAATACTCATAGCTGGATGGAAAAAGAAGCTGAGGAAAAATTCCAGCTCTTGCTTGAAGATATTCTTGAAAAAGACTATGATTTGATTTGTTTCCAAGAAATCAATCAGGAGATCACCTCGCCAGAGGTGGAGGTTAATGATCTCTATCAAGCTTTGCCAGCAGCTGAGCCTATTCATCAAGACCACTATGTTAGACTTTTGGTTGAAAAGTTGTCAGAACAAGGGAAAAATTACTACTGGACTTGGGCCTATAATCATATCGGTTATGACCGCTACCATGAAGGTGTGGCTATTTTGTCTAAAACACCTATTAAAGCCAGAGAAATTTTGGTTTCAGATGTGGATGATCCAACAGACTATCATACTCGCCGTGTTGCCCTGGCTGAAACTGTAGTTGATGGTAAGGAGTTAGCAGTTGCTAGTGTCCACCTTTCTTGGTGGGATAAAGGTTTCCAAGAAGAATGGGCACGATTTGAGGCTGTCTTGAAAGAATTGAACAAGCCACTTTTGCTTGCTGGAGATTTCAATAACCCAGCTGGTCAGGAAGGTTACCAAGCAATTTTAGCTAGTCCATTAGGCTTACAAGACGCATTTGAAGTTGCTCAAGAGAGAAGTGGTAGCTATACTGTTCCACCAGAAATTGATGGATGGAAGGGGAACACAGAACCCCTTCGAATCGACTATGTTTTTACTACCAAGGAGTTAGCGGTGGAAAATTTACATGTCGTATTTGATGGTAACAAGAGTCCACAAGTGAGTGATCACTATGGCTTGAATGCTATTTTAAACTGGAAATAATGACTGAAAAGAGGTTGGGATTCACAAATTCCAGCCTTTTTTACTAGAGAAGCTACTAGAAATAGCCTAAATAAGTGAGACTACTGAAATGGAATAAAATGTGGTATAATTGAACAGATAGATAGAATCGAGGATATTATGTCATTTACGAAATTTCAATTTAAAAACTATATTAAAGAAGCCTTGGAGGAGTTGAAATTTACAACTCCTACAGAGGTGCAAGATAAGTTGATTCCGATTGTCTTGGCAGGTCGTGACCTAGTCGGTGAATCGAAAACAGGTTCAGGTAAGACTCATACTTTCTTGTTGCCGATTTTCCAGCAATTAGATGAAGCTAGCGATAGTGTACAAGCAGTGATTACGGCACCGAGCCGTGAGTTGGCTACTCAGATTTACCAAGCAGCTCGTCAGATTGCAGCCCACTCAGAAGTGGAAGTTCGTGTGGTTAATTATGTGGGTGGTACGGATAAGGCTCGCCAGATTGAGAAATTGGCAAGCAATCAGCCTCATATTGTTATCGGAACACCAGGCCGTATCTACGACTTGGTTAAATCCGGTGACCTGGCTATTCACAAGGCTAGGACCTTTGTGGTCGATGAGGCAGACATGACCTTGGATATGGGATTCTTGGAAACTGTTGATAAGATTGCTGGCAGCCTTCCAAAAGACTTGCAATTCATGGTCTTCTCAGCGACTATTCCACAAAAATTACAACCATTCTTGAAAAAATACTTGTCAAATCCTGTTATGGAGAAAATAAAGACCAAAACGGTCATTTCTGACACTATTGATAATTGGTTGATTTCGACCAAGGGACGTGACAAGAATGCTCAAATTTATCAATTGACTCAGTTGATGCAACCGTATTTGGCAATGATTTTTGTTAACACTAAGACACGTGCTGATGAATTGCATTCATATTTAACTGCTCAAGGATTGAAGGTAGCGAAGATTCATGGAGATATTGCCCCTCGTGAACGTAAGCGAATCATGAATCAGGTAAAAAATCTTGATTTTGAGTATATTGTCGCAACAGACTTGGCGGCGCGTGGGATTGATATTGAAGGTGTTAGTCATATTATCAATGACGCCATTCCGCAAGATTTATCCTTCTTTGTGCACCGTGTTGGTCGTACCGGACGCAATGGCCTACCAGGTACAGCTATTACCCTTTACCAGCCAAGTGATGACTCGGATATCCGTGAGTTGGAGAAATTGGGAATCAAGTTTACTCCTAAGATGGTCAAAGACGGGGAATTTCAAGATACTTATGACCGTGATCGTCGTGCCAACCGTGAGAAAAAACAAGATAAACTTGATATCGAAATGATTGGTTTGGTTAAAAAGAAAAAGAAAAAAGTCAAACCGGGTTATAAGAAGAAAATTAAATGGGCGGTTGATGAAAAACGCCGCAAAACCAAACGCGCTGAAAATCGTGCTCGTGGCCGTGCAGAGCGTAAAGCAAAACGTCAAACATTTTAATAGTAATTGTTGGAGTACTGACCTCCAACTTTTTTTATTTATGAGAACGAAATATCTACATTGAAACACTACATTAAAGACTGCAAATTACGCTTAAAAATGGTATAATGATAAAGTTATATAGTCCCGATAAGATGGTAGGCATTTATCACTAATAGTTTTCCTATCAGTACTTTGTAACTCGCAAAGAATGACGGCTCTAAAGTAGTCGCTCGTCATTCAACGGTTGCCGCTATAACGCGGTCACCCTATGCGCCTTACTAGCTTCAGAAATAAAAAAGTATCGTTTTTATTTCTTTCGCGTCGTAACTCTTAGAAAATGAAAATACCTATCAGTACTTTGTAACTCTATAACACTATTTTTAAGGGGGGACATTTTTATGTCAGAACGTAAATTATTCACGTCTGAATCTGTATCTGAGGGGCATCCAGATAAGATTGCAGACCAAATTTCAGATGCGATTTTGGATGCTATTTTAGCTAAGGATCCGGAGGCGCACGTTGCTGCTGAGACAGCTGTATATACTGGATCTGTCCACGTTTTTGGTGAAATTTCTACAAATGCCTATGTGGATATTAACCGTGTGGTTCGTGATACCATTGCAGAGATTGGATATACCAATACAGAATACGGTTTTTCTGCTGAGACAGTGGGAGTACACCCATCTTTGGTGGAACAATCTCCTGACATTGCTCAAGGCGTTAACGAAGCCTTGGAGGTTCGTGGAAATGCAGACCAGGATCCACTGGACTTGATTGGTGCTGGAGATCAAGGGCTCATGTTTGGATTTGCAGTGGATGAAACAGAAGAGCTCATGCCATTGCCAATTTCACTCAGCCATAAATTGGTTCGTCGTCTGGCAGAACTTCGTAAGTCTGGTGAAATTAGCTATCTTCGCCCAGATGCTAAATCACAAGTTACAGTTGAATATGATGAAAATGACCGTCCAGTACGTGTGGACACAGTCGTGATTTCAACTCAGCACGATCCAGAAGTCAGCAACGAACAAATTCACAATGATGTCATTAACAAGGTTATCAAAGAGGTTATTCCAGCTTCTTACTTGGATGGGCAAACAAAATTCTTCATCAATCCAACTGGACGTTTTGTAATCGGTGGGCCTCAAGGGGACTCAGGTTTGACTGGTCGTAAGATTATCGTAGATACTTATGGAGGCTACTCTCGTCATGGTGGCGGTGCCTTCTCTGGTAAGGATGCGACTAAGGTGGACCGTTCTGCGTCATATGCGGCTCGTTATATTGCCAAGAATATCGTTGCAGCGGGTCTTGCTAAGAAGGCAGAAGTGCAATTGGCCTATGCCATCGGTGTTGCGCAACCTGTTTCTGTTCGTATCGATACCTTTGGTACAGGAACAGTAGCTGAAAGCAAACTTGAAAAAGCGGCTCGTCAAATCTTTGATCTTCGCCCAGCAGGAATTATCCAAATGCTGGATCTTAAGCGTCCAATTTACCGTCAAACAGCGGCTTATGGTCACATGGGACGTACAGATATTGATCTTCCATGGGAACGTTTGGATAAGGTAGATGCTTTGAAAGAAGCAGTCAAATAAAATCTTAAGAGGGGGACTTCCTCTCTTTTTTAATATACTATTTCCTTTAAAATCATTGAAATTATAGCCTTAATTTGATATGATGGTCTTATGGATAAAAGTAGAGCAAATCGTGTTGAGCATGATAAAAAGAGAATCGGTTTAATAGCCCTGGTAGCTATCTTTTCGGTAAGTATTTGTGTCCTTGGTTCAATGATTGGATACAAAGTATATACAAAGCAAAGTTTCGAACAAAAAATTGAGTCTTTAAAAAATGATAAAGATAATCAATTGAGTGAGGGAAATCAGAAAGATCATTTTCGTAAGGGACAAGCAGAAGTAATTGCCTATTATCCTCTCCAAGGGGAGCAAGTCATTTCATCTGTAAAAGAAATCATGATACAGGATATTAAGGAAAATCTGGAAGACAAGGAAAATCTGGTTTTTTATTATACGGAGAAACAGGATTCGACTTTAAAAGGGATTGTCAACCGAAGTGTGATGAAACAAGTCTATGATTTAACTTCGTCAAAAGTTGAAGAGACTGAAAAAACTAGTCTAGCGAAAGTGCATTTGACAGAAAATGGTAAACCTTTTACCCTTGATCAACTATTTTCAGATGCTAGTAAGGCTAAAGAGCAACTGATAAAAGAACTGACTTCTTTCTTACAGGACAAGAAATTGGAGCAAGAAAAGATTGATCAAGTTGTTAAAGGTTTCTCTGACCAAGACTTGTCTGCATGGAATTTTGATTACAAGGATAGTCAGATTATCCTTTATCCAAGTCAGTCAGTTGAAAATCTAGACGAGATTGCCTTGCCAGTATCTAGTTTCTTTGAAGTTATTCAGTCCTCTTATTTATTAGATAAGGATGCAGAGCTATATAAGGCTTATTATGAAAAGAAAAATCGTAAAGTAGTGGCCCTGACTTTTGATGATGGACCAAATCCTGCAACGACAAATCAAGCATTAGATACTCTTTCTAAGTATGGTATCAAGGCAACTTTCTTTGTTCTAGGTAAGAATGTTTCTGGAAATGAAGAGATTTTGAAACGCATGAAATCGGATGGACATGTCATTGGAAACCATAGTTGGAGTCATCCAGTGCTTTCAAAACTTTCCCTTGATGAAGCTAAAAAACAAATTACTGATACTGAGGATGCGCTAACTAAAGTGTTGGGTTCTAGTTCCAAACTCATGCGTCCGCCTTATGGAGCCATTACAGACGACATTCGCAATAGCCTTGATTTGAGCTTTATTATGTGGGATGTGGATAGTCTGGACTGGAAGAACAAAAATGAAGCAGCGATTTTGACAGAAATTCAACGAGAAGTCAAGAATGGTTCTATTATTCTCATGCATGATATCCATGCTGAGACGGTCAATGCTCTACCGAAGGTTATTGACTATTTGAAAGGGCAAGGGTATGACTTTGTGACCATTCCAGATTTGTTAGATACTCGTCTTAAAGCTCACCAGCTCTACTACGACCGCAATCAATAATACACAAAATCTAAAGAGAAAAGTTTTCCTTGAAAATTTGGCTCTTTGGATTTTCTTCTCATAGAAAGGAAAAATAATGAAATCTTATACTTTAAACAATGGTGTTACAATTCCAGTACTGGGATTTGGAACCTGGAAAGCTGAAAATGGAGAGATTGCATATCAAGCTGTACTAGAGGCTTTAAAGGCAGGCTATCGCCATATCGATACGGCAGCTATTTATAAAAATGAAGAAAGCGTTGGTCGTGCCATTCAAGATAGTGGAGTTCTGCGTGAGGAAATTTTTGTAACCAGCAAACTCTGGAATACAAATCATAGCTATGAGCAAGCTCGTCAGGCTTTTGAAGAGTCTTTAGAGAAACTTGGCTTGGATTATTTGGATTTGTATTTGATTCATTGGCCAAATCCAAAACCGCTCAGAGAAAATAACCACTGGAAAATCCGAAATTCAGAAGTTTGGAGAGCTATGGAAGACCTCTATCAAGAAGGCAAAATCCGTGCTATTGGAGTTAGTAATTTCCTTCCCCATCATTTGGATGCCTTGCTTGAAACAGCAACTATCGTTCCAGCGGTCAATCAAGTTCGTTTGGCTCCAGGTGTGTATCAAGAGGAAGTGGTAGATTACTGTCTAGAAAAAGGAATTTTATTGGAAGCTTGGGGCCCTTTTGGTCAGGGAGAACTGTTTGATAGCAAGGAAGTACAAGAAATCGCAGCAAATCACGGAAAGTCTGTTGCTCAGATAGCCTTGGTCTGGAGCTTGGCAGAAGGATTTTTACCCCTTCCAAAATCTGTCACAGCGTCTCGTATTCAGGCTAATCTTGATTGTTTTGAAATTGAACTGAGTCATGAGGAGAGAGAAACTTTAAAAACAATTGCTGTTCAGTCTGGTGCTCCACGAGTTGATGATATGGATTTCTAGAAAATCATAAAAAGAATTGTACATTGTTCTAATTTTTGATATAATAGTCAGCAGGAAAGAAAGTCTTATGGCGTTCTTCAAGCGAGCTTGGGATAGTGGGAGCCAAGTAGGGCAAAATAAGGAACTGGCGCTTTCTGTAATATTTTTAAAAACAATGAAGTAATAAATTAGGGTGGAACCGCGTTTCTGACGCCCCTAGTCGCAAGGCTTGGGTGTTGAAATTCGGTTCTTTTTGAATTCGTCTAATGCCTAAGTAGAAAGGAGCATAATGCTTAAAGGATCTTGTTTATGTAAAGCAGTGACCTACACTCTAGATGAGGAATTATCGGAATTAGTTTTTTGTCATTGCTCATTTTGTCGGAAAGCAACTGCGTCTGCCTATACAGTTAATGCTAAAGTTAGCAGTGAAAAGCTAGTATTGCATGGAAAAGAAAAGCTTGTTTCCTATAGTTCTTCTCCAGGAAAACAGCGTTATTACTGCCAGAACTGTCATAGTCAAATTTTCACTGTTCAAGAAAATATACCAGAAGTCTGTGCTTTGAAATTAGGTACAATAGATGAAAGCGATCAGAATTTACAAACTGTTCCTAAACGTCATATTTTTCAGGACCCAGCCTTTTCTTGGTTGCTTGAAAAATAAATCTAAGAAGATAATATAAATTAAAGGAGTATTCAATGTCTAAGAAATTAACATTTCAAGAAATTATTTTGACTTTGCAACAATTTTGGAATGACCAAGGTTGTATGCTTATGCAGGCTTATGATAATGAAAAAGGTGCGGGAACAATGAGTCCTTACACTTTCCTTCGCGCTATCGGACCTGAGCCATGGAATGCGGCTTATGTAGAGCCATCACGTCGTCCTGCTGACGGTCGTTACGGAGAAAATCCTAACCGTCTTTACCAACACCACCAATTCCAGGTGGTCATGAAGCCATCTCCATCAAACATCCAAGAACTTTACCTTGAGTCTTTGGAAAAATTGGGAATCAATCCTTTGGAGCACGACATCCGTTTTGTTGAGGATAACTGGGAAAACCCATCAACTGGTTCAGCTGGTCTTGGTTGGGAAGTTTGGCTTGACGGTATGGAAATCACTCAGTTCACTTATTTCCAACAAGTCGGTGGATTGGCAACTGGCCCTGTGACTGCGGAAGTTACCTATGGTTTAGAGCGTTTGGCTTCTTACATTCAAGAAGTAGACTCTGTCTATGATATCGAATGGGCTGATGGTGTAAAATACGGAGAAATCTTCATCCAGCCTGAGTACGAACACTCAAAATATTCATTTGAAATTTCGGATCAAGAAATGTTGCTTGAAAACTTTGATAAGTTTGAAAAAGAAGCTGGTCGTGCTTTGGAAGAAGGTTTGGTTCACCCCGCCTATGACTATGTTCTCAAATGTTCACATACCTTTAACCTGCTTGATGCGCGTGGTGCCGTATCTGTAACCGAACGCGCAGGCTATATCGCCCGTATCCGTAACTTGGCCCGTGTCGTAGCCAAAACCTTTGTCGCAGAACGCAAACGCCTAGGTTACCCACTTTTAGATGAAGAAACAAGAGCTAAACTCTTAGCAGAAGACGCAGAATAGTGAGTAATACTGTGCTCTAAAATCGTTAGAGGCAAGTCGAAGACTTGCTAGAGGGATATGCACCGCCGTACTTTTATGTGGGGATTTTTGAAACCTTATACTCTTCGAAAATCAAATTCAAACCACGTCAGCTTAACCTTGCCGTACTCAAGTACAGCCTACGGCTAGCTTCCTAGTTTGCTCTTTGATTTTCATTGAGTATTAGGTTCAAAAATCAGTCAGCTAAATCCACTTTGATGAGACTGTTGGAAATCTTGATTAATTTAGCATTAGATTTCCATACAGACTCACAAAGTTAGTTAGCGACGTCCCAAGTACCTAAGGTGCATATCAAAAAAGATTGAAGAAAATGTAAAGGAAAAAACATGACAAAAAACTTATTAGTAGAACTCGGTCTTGAAGAATTACCAGCCTATGTTGTTACACCAAGTGAAAAACAACTAGGCGAAAAAATGGCAGCCTTCCTTAAGGAAAACCGCCTGTCTTTTGAAGCTATTCAGACCTTCTCAACACCACGTCGTTTGGCTGTTCGTGTGACTGGTCTTGCAGACAAACAGTCTGATTTGACAGAAGATTTCAAGGGTCCAGCAAAGAAAATTGCCTTGGATAGTGATGGAAACTTCACCAAAGCAGCTCAAGGATTTGTTCGTGGAAAAGGATTGACTGTTGAAGATATCGAATTCCGTGAAATCAAGGGTGAAGAATATGTCTATGTTACCAAGGAAGAAATTGGTCAAGCAGTTGAAGCCATTGTTCCTGGTGTTGTAGATGTCTTGAAGTCCTTGACTTTCCCTGTCAGCATGCACTGGGCTAACAACACCTTTGAATACATCCGCCCTGTTCACACTTTAACTGTTCTTTTAGATGAAGAAGAGTTTGATTTGGATTTCCTTGATATCAAGGGTGATCGTGTGAGCCGTGGTCATCGTTTCTTGGGGAAAGAAACCAAAATTCAGTCAGCATTGAGCTACGAAGAAGACCTTCGTAAGCAGTTTGTAATCGCGGATCCTCGTGAACGTGAGCAAATGATTGTTGACCAAATCAAAGCAATCGAAACTGAGCATGGTGTACGTATCGAAATTGATGCTGATTTGCTTAATGAAGTCTTGAACTTGGTTGAATACCCAACTGCCTTTATGGGAAGTTTTGATGCCAAATACCTTGAAGTTCCAGAAGAAGTTTTGGTGACTTCAATGAAAGAACACCAACGTTACTTTGTTGTTCGTGATCAAAACGGCAAACTCTTGCCAAATTTCATTTCAGTCCGTAACGGAAACGCAGAGTATTTGGAAAATGTCATCAAAGGAAATGAAAAAGTCTTGGTAGCTCGCTTGGAAGACGGAGAATTCTTCTGGCGTGAAGACCAAAAATTGGTGATTTCAGATCTTGTTGAAAAATTAAACAATGTGACTTTCCATGAGAAAATTGGTTCCCTTCGTGAACACATGATTCGTACTGGTCAGATTGCTATTCTCTTGGCAGAAAAAGCAGGCTTGTCAGCGGATGAAACAGTTGATCTAGCCCGCGCGGCAGCCATTTACAAGTTTGACTTGTTGACAGGTATGGTTGGTGAGTTTGACGAGCTCCAAGGAATTATGGGTGAGAAATATGCCCTTCTTGCTGGGGAAACTCCAGCGGTGGCAGCTGCTATTCGTGAACACTACATGCCTACTTCAGCTGAAGGAGAACTTCCAGAGAGCAAGGTCGGCGCAGTGCTTGCCATTGCAGACAAATTGGATACGATTTTGAGCTTCTTCTCAGTAGGTTTGATTCCATCAGGGTCTAATGACCCTTATGCTCTTCGTCGTGCAACTCAAGGTGTAGTTCGTATCTTGGATGCTTTTGGTTGGCACATTGCTATGGATGAGCTGATCGATAGCTTTTATGCTTTAACATTTGACAGCTTGACTTATGAAAATAAAGCAGAGGTTATGGACTTTATCAAGGCTCGTGTTGATAAGATGATGGGCTCTACTCCAAAAGATATTAAGGAAGCTGTACTTGCAAGTTCGAACTTTGTTGTGGCAGATATGTTGGAAGCAGCAAGTGCTCTCGTAGAAGCAAGCAAGGAAGAAGACTTCAAACCATCTGTGGAATCACTTTCTCGTGCCTTTAACTTGGCTGAAAAGGTAGAAGGAGTTGCAACAGTTGATTCAGCACTTTTTGAAAATGACCAAGAAAAAGCTTTGGCGGAAGCAGTAGAATCACTTATTTTATCAGGATCTGCCAGTCAGCAATTGAAACAACTCTTTGCGCTTAGCCCAGTCATTGATGCATTCTTTGAGAATACCATGGTTATGGCTGAAAATGAAGCAGTCCGTCAAAATCGTTTGGCAATCTTGTCGCAATTAACCAAGAAAGCAGCTAAACTTGCACGTTTTAACCAAATCAATACCAAATAAAATCTGTTGAACGGATTAAATCTTATCTTAAAGGAGAGAAACATGGATCCTAAAAAAATTGATCGTATCAACGAGCTTGCCAAAAAGAAAAAAACAGAAGGCTTGACCCCAGAAGAAAAAGTAGAACAAGCCAAACTACGTGAGGAGTACATCGAAGGGTATCGTCGCACTGTTCGTCACCACATCGAAGGAATCAAAATTGTGGACGAAGAAGGAAACGATGTTACACCAGAAAAACTACGTCAGGTACAACGTGAAAAAGGTTTACATGGCAGAAGTCTCGATGACCCAAATTCATAATAAATATTCTTTCTTTTAATAAGGATAGATAAAATAATAACCAAAAGACTAGCAGACACAAACTGCTGGTCTTTTGTCACTTAAAAAGGAACCAAAATGGTTCCTAAAACTATTATTAGTTACTTGCTCCAGATGTAGCGTCTGCGCCACCACCGTGGCCTCCAGCATCACCTGAATCAGAAGCTCCAGATGTGGCATCTGCGCCACCGTGTCCTCCAGCAGGAGCTGCAGCATTTCCACCAACTAGACGTTGACCAGTTGTATTGAGGTACCAGTCAAGCCATGGTTGGAAATTAAAGATGATTTCATTGATTCCAGCATATGAACCATCTGGATAGTACATTGCTTGGTAATTATGGGTATTAATAACACCTTCAGGTGTTCCTGGTACAATTGTACGGACATATTCTTGGTCCCCATTACGCAATACGCCGACAACCCATTCAACGTTTTTCATTCTAGAATCTGGCAATGTACCGTGTACTGTTCCTAATCTATTTCCTGATTGAGCACGGACACGTTTACCAAACATTGTATCTGGGTCTTGGTGTGCGTTATTAAAGTACAAGAATTGATTATTATCATCTGCAAATGTCAATTCAAATGGCATTGCTTTCAAGAACATGTCAAGTTGGTTAACTGTCAAGATACCGTGGTCTAATTTAACGTAAGTATCTCCAGAAACAGCTCCAACAAGTTCAGCAGCTTTTTCTACCCATTCAGGATCATCTGGATCAACACCTTGGATAGTAGTTGCAATTGAATTTGTACAATATAAATCTTCTGGCTCAATTGGTTTTGGTTTTTTCAATTTTGAAACGACTCCCACATATTTTACAAAGTTGTCCAAGCATGTTTCAAGGAAATTAACAGTTCCTTCATTCGTGATATTTCCATTAACATCAAAAGCTTCTTTAGCTTTACCAAGAAGGAATTCATTTCCTGGAAGAGTGTAGGCATTGACACCTGGAGCGTCAAGAATCTTACGAAGGTGAACTTGGGCACGAGAAGTACCTTGGTCGTAGTAAGAAGCTCCCACAATCATGACTGGTTTGTTTTCAAATGGATGAACCTCGTATGAAAGCCATTCAAGAACTGATTTAAGAGAAGCTGAGATTGTGTGGTTATGCTCAGGAGTAGCAATGATAACACCATCAGCACGAGTAATTCTGTTATACAAGAGACGTAATTGGAAACTTTCATCCCATTTTTCGTCTTGGTTGAACATTGGAACTTCATCAATTTCGAGAACTTCTAATTCAAATTTGAGTTTGAAGTGACGACGGATGAATTCCAAGAGTTTACGGTTATATGATTGATCGTAGTTTGATCCTACAAGTCCAACAAATTTCATTCTTTTTGGTCTCCTATCTTACAAATTTTCCCAGTCAAAGTCTTCGGCATCTTTGCGAAGTAGTGCTTGTGCGTTACGCAATTTTTCTGTGATTTTTACAAAGATACGGAAGTCGTCAAAAGTAGCATCCAGTTTTTTGATAACATCAAGATCCACTAGGTCTCCACTTGGGTTGAAGGCTTGAAGAGAATGTGAAAGCAAGAATTCATCTGGAAGGACACTTGCTTTAATTTCTGGAGCATTCAAGATTTGGCGAAGTTGTAATTGGGCACGTGATGAACCAAGCGTACCGTAAGAAGCACCAGTAATCATGATTGGTTTGTTCAAAAGTGGGTAAATACCGTATGACAACCAAGCAAGAGCGCTCATCAAAACAGCTGGGATAGAGTGGTCATACTCAGGAGTACCGATAATAACGCCATCTGCCTCTTCAATTTTAGCAGCTATTTCTAGAATTTCAGCAGGTACTTGCTTGTCAGCTGGTTTATTGAAGACAGGAATGTCTTTAATTTCAACAAGTTCAATTTCAGCTTTTTCAGCAAAGTGTTTTTGCATGTATTGAAGCAATTGGCGGTTTGTAGAACGTTTTGAATTTGTTCCAACAATAGCAATAAGTTTTAACATGAGATTTCCTTTCTCTTTTTACATAATACGATTTTAAACTCCATTGAAACATCTATTTCTATAGAGTAGGAATTCCTGAAGAACAGCTTAGGTGACCTTCCTTATCGATGAGGATAGCTTCGATGCCCTCCAAACTTTCGACTTGCCAGAGGATAGAAGCAGGTCTTTCTCCAAAGAGTCGAGTTGTCCAGATTTCTCCATCAACAGATTTATCAGAGATGATAGTTAGACTTGCTAGTTCCGTTTCAACAGGATATCCTGTTTGGCTGTCAAAAATATGATGGTAATCTTTTCCATCGACAGTCAGGTGACGTTCATAAATGCCTGAAGTCACGACAGATTTATTGACAACAGGGATGGTCATTAAGTGATTTCCCCTAGGATTGGCTGGGTCTTGAATCCCGATTTGCCAAGGCTGATTTCCTCTTGCCTGATTTTTTCCAATGGTCAGGACATTCCCTCCCAGATTGATCAAGGCAGATGTCACTCCCTCTTCTCTAAGAAATTGGGCAACCTTATCCGCACTATAACCCTTGGCTAAACAACCAAGATCGATCTTCATTCCTTTTTGTTTTAATAACACAGTGGAGGTGGAAGAATCTAACTCGATATAATGAGGATTGATTAAAGGAAGCACCGATTCAATTTCTTGAGGCTGGGCCACTTTGGCATCCGAAAAACCAATGCGCCAGGTTTGAATCAAGGGACCAATGCTGATGTTGAGATGACTAGAGGGCGCTAGGCTATGCTCTAATCCAAGTGAAATCAATTCAAACAAATCAGGATGAACTTTGACTGGAGCTATTCCAGCTTGATAATTGATTTCCATCAACTCAGATTCTTGACTATTGGCATTGAAGCGGTATTCAAGCTCTTTGAGTAAATCAAAGGATTTTTGGAGCAAGCTATCGGCTCGCTCATCTACTAATGAAATAGTGATAGTAGTCCCCATTAGCCGTTCGGAATGTGAACTAAGAGGCAAGCTACCAACTCCTTTCTCTTATGAAAAGAAGGTTGAAACATTGTAAATTTATATTAAATTTAACCCCTTACATTTTCTTTCCATGATACTAGCATACCATAAAGTCAGCGTTTTCACAAATAAAATTTGTAAACTTGTCAAGAAATATGCTCAGAAAATAAAGAGTAATTGTAAGAATGGCTGATAAAATACAGATTATTTACATTTTTTTACAAAAAAATCAGGAAAATTAGCTAAACTCTTGTAAACGCTAACAGTAAATGTTATACTAGAAGAGTAAATTTAAAATTGAAGGTAGGAATTTTTCTATGAGTAAAATCGTTGTAGTTGGTGCTAACCACGCTGGTACAGCATGTATTAATACTATGTTGGATAATTTTGGTAATGAGAACGAAATCGTTGTATTCGACCAAAACTCTAACATCTCTTTCCTAGGATGTGGAATGGCCCTTTGGATCGGTGAACAAATTGATGGTGCTGAAGGCTTGTTCTATTCTGATAAAGAAAAATTGGAAGCTAAAGGTGCTAAGGTTTACATGAAGTCACCAGTTCTTTCAATCGACTATGATAACAAAGTAGTTACAGCAGAAGTTGAAGGGAAAGAGCACAAAGAATCATACGAGAAATTGATTTTTGCTACGGGTTCTACACCAATCTTGCCACCAATCGAAGGTGTTGAAATTGTTAAAGGAAACCGCGAATTTAAAGCAACTCTTGAAAACGTACAATTCGTGAAATTGTACCAAAACGCTGAAGAAGTGATTCACAAATTGTCTGATAAGAGTCAACACCTTGACCGAATCGCCGTTGTTGGTGGTGGTTATATCGGTGTTGAACTTGCTGAAGCCTTTGAACGTCTTGGAAAAGAAGTTGTCCTTGTTGATATCGTTGATACTGTTTTGAACGGTTACTATGACAAAGACTTCACACAAATGATGGCGAAGAACTTGGAAGACCACAACATCCGCTTGGCGCTTGGTCAAACTGTTAAAGCAATCGAGGGTGACGGTAAAGTTGAACGCTTGATTACTGATAAAGAAACTTTTGATGTGGATATGGTTATCCTTGCAGTTGGTTTCCGTCCAAACACAGCCCTTGCTGATGGAAAAATTGAACTATTCCGTAACGGTGCCTTCCTTGTAGACAAAAAACAAGAAACATCTATCCCAGGCGTTTACGCAGTAGGTGACTGTGCGACTGTTTATGACAACGCTCGTAAAGACACTAGCTACATCGCGCTTGCTTCAAACGCTGTTCGTACTGGTATCGTTGGTGCATATAACGCATGTGGACATGAATTGGAAGGAATCGGTGTTCAAGGATCAAACGGTATCTCAATCTACGGTCTTCACATGGTTTCAACTGGTTTGACTCTTGAAAAAGCGAAAGCTGCTGGTTACAATGCAACTGAAACAGGCTTTAACGATCTTCAAAAACCAGAATTTATGAAGCATGACAACCATGAAGTTGCCATCAAGATTGTCTTTGACAAAGATAGCCGTGAAATTCTTGGTGCACAAATGGTTTCACACGATTCTGCAATCAGCATGGGAATCCACATGTTCTCACTTGCTATCCAAGAGCATGTGACAATTGATAAATTGGCATTGACAGACCTATTCTTCTTGCCACACTTCAACAAACCATATAACTACATCACAATGGCTGCCCTTACAGCTGAAAAATAAAATTTGATGAACTATCTGGCCTTAAGCTAAGGTCAGATAGTTTTTTTAGCCAATCTGTACCCACACAATTACGTTTTTTTTATCTTGTACTTCATTTTAATCTAACTTAAAATGAAATGGTAGCTACCAATATAAATAATGAGGATAAAATAAATGACTGAAAATCGTTATGAACTAAATAAAAACTTGGCACAGATGCTCAAAGGTGGGGTTATCATGGACGTTCAGAATCCTGAACAGGCCCGCATTGCAGAAGCTGCTGGTGCGGCTGCTGTTATGGCCTTGGAGCGGATTCCAGCTGATATCCGTGCAGCTGGTGGTGTTTCCCGTATGAGTGATCCAAAGATGATTAAGGAAATCCAAGAA
This sequence comes from Streptococcus sp. CL6.22, assembly GCF_049738055.1. GTDB lineage: Bacteria > Bacillota > Bacilli > Lactobacillales > Streptococcaceae > Streptococcus > Streptococcus mitis_DJ. The sequence goes on from NZ_JBKOTV010000009.1 coordinate 90,318, forward strand.
GCGGTTAGTATTCCAGTAATGGCCAAGGTCAGAATCGGGCATTTTGTTGAAGCTCAGATTTTAGAGGCTATTGAGATTGACTATATCGATGAGAGTGAAGTTTTATCTCCAGCAGACGACCGTTTCCATGTGGACAAAAAAGAATTCCAAGTTCCTTTTGTCTGTGGGGCTAAGGATTTGGGGGAAGCCTTGCGTCGTATCGCTGAAGGTGCTTCTATGATTCGTACCAAAGGAGAACCGGGTACGGGGGATATCGTCCAAGCTGTTCGTCATATGCGTATGATGAATCAGGAAATTCGCCGTATTCAAAACTTACGAGAGGACGAACTTTATGTTGCTGCTAAGGACTTGCAGGTACCTGTAGAATTGGTTCAATACGTCCATGAACATGGAAAATTGCCAGTTGTAAACTTTGCGGCTGGAGGCGTTGCAACGCCAGCAGATGCTGCGTTGATGATGCAATTAGGGGCAGAGGGTGTCTTTGTCGGTTCAGGTATTTTCAAGTCAGGAGATCCTGTTAAACGAGCGAGTGCCATTGTCAAAGCGGTAACTAACTTCCGTAATCCTCAAATCCTAGCTCAAATCTCTGAAGATCTAGGCGAAGCCATGGTTGGTATTAATGAAAATGAAATTCAAATTCTCATGGCAGAGCGAGGAAAATAGATGAAAATCGGAATATTGGCCTTGCAAGGGGCCTTTGCAGAACATGCAAAAGTGCTAGATCGATTAGGTGTCGAGAGTGTTGAAATCAGAAATTTAGAAGATTTTCAGAAACATCAGAGTGATTTGTCGGGTTTGATATTACCTGGTGGGGAATCTACAACCATGGGCAAGCTCTTACGTGAGCAGGACATGCTGATTCCCATTCGAGAAGCCATTCTATCTGGTTTACCAGCCTTTGGAACCTGTGCAGGCTTGATTTTGCTGGCTAAAGAAATTACTTCTCAGGAAGAGAGTCATCTAGGAACTATGGATATGGTGGTCGAGCGCAATGCCTATGGGCGCCAACTAGGAAGTTTCTATACGGAAGCAGAATGTAAGGGAGTCGGTCAGATTCCAATGACCTTTATTCGTGGTCCAATTATCACTAGTGTTGGAGAGGGTGTAGAAATTCTAGCAACAGTTGATAATCAAATCGTTGCTGCTCAAGAAAAAAATATGTTAGTGACCTCTTTTCATCCAGAATTGACTGATGATGTGCGCTTGCACCAGTACTTTATTAATATGTGTAAAGAAAAAAGTTGAGATTGAATTTCTCAACTTTTTTACATGTAATAAACAATGGCAATGTATTGGAGGGCAGATGCTGCTAGGATAAAGAGATGCCAAATCATGTGGAAATAAGGTTTTTTCTTGGCGTAAAATCCAGCCCCAACTGTATAACAGAGTCCACCAGTTACCATGAGACTCCAGAAAATTGGCGTTGTTTGACTGATAATTGCTGGAATGATAGCCAGAACCAACCAGCCCATAATCAGGTAAAGAGCAAGGCTAAATTTCTCATTGACTTTTTTAGCAAAGATTTTATAGAGAATACCAAAGATGGTCGTTCCCCACTGAATGGCAATAATCAGATAGCCAAACCAGTTATTCATTAAGGTCAAGACGACGGGCGTGTATGAGCCAGCAATGGCAACATAAATCATAGAATGATCAATAATTCTCAAGACATATTTATGGGTCGAACCATAGGCCATAGAGTGATAAATGGTGGATGATAGAAACATGAGAAAGAGACTGATGACGAAAATGGAAACGCCGATAGATGATAAAAATCCGTGTGCCTCATAACTATAGGTGGATGAAATGGGGAGTAAAATGAGCATGATGATTGCACCCACAGCATGGGTCACGCTATTGGCAATCTCTTCTCCAAAACTGAGTTGTTTGCTGAGTTTAAGACTAGTGTTCATTGGATTACCTCCTCTTGAGTATGATCGATTAAGTCTAGAGTTTGGTGATAGAGTTTAACGGTTTGGCAGCTGGTTTGGATAATAGGGTTAGCTGGGTCAACTCCTTGGTTCATGTAGTCCACAAAAGCATCGTAGAGTTGCTCTGAACTTGCTTGAGTTTGTAGAGTATTAAGTGTCTGGGCTATTTCTTGAATAGAGAATACCGACTTGAGGGTTGTGATAGCAATCAGACGGGCAATCTGTTGGCGTTGGTATTTTTTCTTGTCAGGCTTTGTCAGGTAACCATGTTTCACATAATTGTTGACCATAGATGCTGTTAGGCCCTTGTCTTTATCAGGAGAGATAGGGGCGCAGACCTGATTGACATAGAGCAAAACCTGGTCCAGATAGAGGTCAATATTTGGGATTTCTGCCCATTTTGGGTAGGAAAAGGTAGTTTTCATTTTCAACTCCTTTTTATCTAGTTTTAATAACTAGATTATAAAATAATAGAAATAGAAAGTCAAGTTTTAACTGCTTGTAGAAAGACTTAAATTATGCTATGATGGGAGAAACTAGTCAGAAATGAGGAGAAAAGATGGAGATTCGTTTAGCTTTTCCAAATGAAGTAGATGCCATCATGCAGGTGATGGAAGATGCTAAAAAATGTTTAGCAGATGTTGGTAGTGACCAGTGGCAAAATGGTTATCCAAATGCTGATATTATTATTGAGGATATTATCTCAGGTCAAGCCTACGTAGCCTTGGAAGAGGGAGAATTGCTAGCTTATGCAGCCGTGACCAAGAGTCCAGAGGCAACCTATGAAGCCATTTATGAAGGAAAATGGCAATCTGGAGAGTCAGAGTACCTAGTCTTTCACCGTATTGCTGTGGCAGCAGATGTGCAGGGACAGGGGGTTGCTCAGACTTTCCTAGAAGGCTTGATTGAAGGATTTGATTACCTAGATTTTCGCTCAGATACGCATGTTGCAAACGAGGCCATGCAGCATATCTTTGAAAAACTCGGTTTTAAACAGGTTGGTAAGGTTCCAGTTGATGGCGAACGCTTGGCCTATCAAAAATTGAAGAAATAATGCAAAAGAAGTACGTAAAAATGCTCTACTTTTCGCCCATAGGAACCTTGTCTTTGGTTGCTGACGAGCAATATCTGTATGGCATTTGGGTGCAGGAGCAGAAGCATTTTGAGAGGGGGATAGGAGATGAAACAATAGAAGAAGTTGTTAGTCATCCCATTTTAGACCCAGTTATTACTTGCTTAGATGCTTACTTTAAAGGCAAGTCTCAGAATTTATCCAACTTGCCCTTGGCTCCAATCGGAACGGATTTTGAAAAGAGAGTTTGGTCCTATTTACAGGAAATTCCTTATGGTCAAACAGTGACCTATGGACAAATAGCTCAAGACCTACAAGTGGCTTCTGCTCAAGCAATTGGCGGAGCGGTAGGACGCAATCCTTGGTCTATCCTAGTACCTTGTCATCGGGTGCTGGGAGCAGGCAAGCGTCTGATAGGTTATGCTGCAGGAGTGGAAAAGAAAGCCTGGCTCTTGGAGCATGAAGACGTAGATTTTAAAGATAGAAAAAATAGAAAGTGAAACACATGTTAGAATTTATCGAATATCCAAAATGTTCAACTTGTAAAAAAGCAAAACAAGAATTAAACCAACTCGGTGTGGACTACAAAGCTGTTCACATCGTAGAAGAAACACCCAGCCAAGAAGTCATTTTAAATTGGCTAGAGACCTCAGGGTTCGAGCTAAAGCAATTTTTCAACACCAGTGGAATCAAATACCGTGAATTGGGGCTGAAAGATAAGGTAGGAAGCCTGTCAAACCAAGAAGCGGCGGAGTTGCTAGCAAGCGACGGAATGTTGTTAAAACGACCGATTTTAGTGGAGAATGGAACTGTTAAGCAAATCGGTTATCGAAAAGCTTATGAAGAATTGGGATTGAAATAGTTTTTATCTATCTCTTTGATAGATAAAATATATAACCTCCCTGTTTCAAAGTATGATAAACTAGTAGGTAGACAAAGTCTGTACCTGACCGTAGCAAATAATTTCATTGACGGCAGAAGTATGGTAGAATGAATCATTATCAGGAGAGGATGTTTTTATGAATGTTACAACGATTTTAGCATCAGATTGGTACCAAAACTTGATGCAATTGATTCCGGATGGCAAGCTTTTTAGCTTGCGTTCGGTCTTTGATGGAATCCCGAGAATTGTCCAACAACTTCCAATAACGATTATGTTGACCATTGGTGGTGCTCTTTTTGGCTTGGTTTTGGCGCTTCTTTTTGCCATTGTGAAGATCAATCGTGTCAAAATTTTATACCCCTTGCAGGCCTTCTTTGTTAGCTTCTTAAAAGGGACACCGATTTTGGTGCAACTCATGTTGACCTACTACGGAATTCCTTTGGCTTTGAAAGCTCTCAATCAGCAATGGGGAACTGGTTTCAATATCAATGCGATTCCAGCCGCTGCTTTTGCAATTGTCGCCTTTGCCTTTAATGAAGCAGCTTATGCTAGTGAAACCATTCGTGCAGCCATTCTCTCAGTCAATCCTGGTGAGATTGAGGCGGCACGCAGTCTGGGGATGACCCGAGCGCAAGTTTATCGTCGCGTGATTATTCCAAATGCGGCCGTTGTGGCGACTCCAACCTTAATCAATTCCCTAATCGGCTTGACCAAAGGAACTTCTCTAGCCTTTAGTGCGGGTGTTGTGGAAGTCTTTGCCCAAGCTCAGATTTTGGGTGGAGCTGATTACCGCTACTTTGAACGCTTTATCTCCGTTGCCCTTGTTTATTGGGTAGTCAATATCGGAATTGAAAGCCTTGGTCGTTTCATCGAGAGAAAAATGGCTATTTCTGCACCCGATACAGTGCAAACAGATGTGAAAGGAGACCTTCGTTAATGATTAAGATTTCGAATTTAAGCAAATCCTTTTCAGGACAGACTGTCTTGGATCATCTGAACTTGGATATTCAAAAAGGGGAAGTTGTAGCCTTGATTGGTTCTTCAGGAGCTGGAAAATCAACCTTCCTTCGTAGTCTCAATTATCTTGAAACACCTGACAGTGGCTCTATTCAGATTGATGATTTCTCAGTTGATTTTTCTAAAATCACTCAAGAAGAAATCCTTGCCCTACGCCGTAAGTTGTCTATGGTTTTCCAACAGTTTAATTTGTTTGAACGCCGAACAGCACTTGATAATGTGAAAGAAGGCTTGGTTGTGGTCAAGAAATTATCTGACCAAGAAGCGACTAAGATTGCCAAGGAAGAGTTGGCTAAGGTTGGGCTTTCTGACCGTGAAAACCATTATCCTCGCCATTTATCAGGTGGACAGAAGCAACGGGTTGCCCTAGCGCGTGCACTTGCGATGAAACCAGATGTCTTGCTCTTAGACGAACCAACTTCAGCCCTTGATCCAGAATTGGTCGGCGAAGTAGAAAAGTCTATTGCAGATGCTGCTAAGTCAGGTCAAACCATGATTTTGGTTAGTCATGACATGTCCTTTGTAGCTCAAGTTGCGGATAAGATTCTCTTCCTAGATAAGGGGAAAATCATTGAGTCTGGAACACCGGATGAGATTATCCACCATCCTAAAGAAGAGCGAACAAAAGAATTCTTCGCTAGTTACAAACGGACTTATATTTGATATAATAGATAAAGAAAAACTCAGTTAGCTGGACTAGCTGAGTTTACTCTTTAAAAAAGATAGAAATGAGAGAAATCATGCTACTGCAACTATTTTCTTTATATTTCGAGAGTTTGATCTTGACCACCATCCTCGTCCTGATTTTTTTAGGGATTTGGATTGGACTGAGAGCCATGTCGGGAGTTGATAAGACAGCCAAGGCTCGCCAAGCCCATCTCTATGATATGATTATGATTGGTGTTTTGGTTGTTCCAGTATTATCCTTTGCGGTTATGAGTTTAATTCTTGTTTTCAAGGCATAATCCTTGCGTGATTGACAAGAAAGAGTTAGAATAAAGATAGTTACAACAAGAAAGAAGGAAACTATATGTACGATACTATTATTATCGGTGCTGGACCTGCAGGTATGACTGCAGCCTTGTATGCTGCTCGAAGCAATCTGAAAGTAGGCTTGATTGAAGGTGGTCTGCCAGGTGGTCAGATGAATAATACATCTGATATTGAAAATTACCCTGGATACGCTAATATTAGTGGGCCAGAATTGGCAGAAAAGATGTTTGAACCGCTTGAAAATCTTGGTGTTGAGCACATTTATGGTTATGTTGAAAATGTCGAAGACCATGGTGATTTTAAGAAAGTGATGACTGATGACCAAACATATGAAACTCGTACCGTTATCGTAGCGACTGGCTCTAAACACCGTCCTTTGGGAGTACCTGGAGAAGAAGAACTGAACAGTCGTGGTGTTTCTTACTGTGCCGTGTGTGATGGTGCTTTCTTCCGTGACCAAGATTTGTTGGTAGTTGGTGGCGGAGATTCAGCTGTCGAAGAAGCCCTCTTCTTGACTCGTTTTGCTAAGACTGTTACCATTGTTCACCGTCGTGACCAACTTCGTGCCCAAAAGGTTTTACAAGACCGCGCCTTTGCGAATGAGAAAATCAGCTTTATCTGGGATTCTGTAGTGAAGGAAATCAAGGGAGAAAACCGAGTAGAATCTGTCGTCTTTGAAAATGTGAAAACAGGTCAAGTGACAGAGCAAGCCTTCGGTGGCGTCTTTATCTATGTTGGATTAGACCCTCTTAGCGATTTTGTTAAAGAATTGAATATTCAAGATCAGGCTGGCTGGATTGTGACAGACAACCACATGAAAACTGCAGTTGATGGTATCTTCGCAGTTGGAGATGTTCGCTTGAAAGACCTTCGCCAAGTGACAACAGCAGTTGGAGATGGCGCTATCGCAGGTCAAGAAGCTTACAAGTTTATTACAGAACATAGTTAATCATAAAAAAGTTTCCAATCAGATGACTGGAAACTTTTTTTATAGTCTATTTCGGAAAACTTCGTACATGAGAATGGCTGCAGCAACACTGGCATTAAGGCTTTGAACATGTCCATTCATGGGAATAGTAATCATTTCATCGACCTGTTTTTTGATGTTGGTAGAGATGCCTTTTCCTTCATTTCCGATGATGAGGGCGATTTTTCCTTTTGTATTCCACTTATGGCAAGGAGTACCGTTCATATCTGTTCCAAAGGTCCAGAAGCCTTCACCCTTGAGTTTGTCTAGAGTTTGGCTCAGATTGGTTACGCGGGCAATTGGAACGTGTTCAATAGCACCTGTGGCCGTTTTGGCAACGACAGGAGTAACTCCGACAGCACGGTGCTTGGGAATGATGACACCTGAAACGTTGGTCGCATCAGCTGTTCTCAAGATGGAACCTAGATTATGAGGGTCAGTTAACCCATCCAGAATCAATAGAAGTGGATTTTCTTCTTGGCGTGTTTTGGCAAGGATTTGGTCCAGTTCGCTATAGGCAAATTCGGATACTCGTAGAACGAAACCTTGGTGGACAGCACCTTCAGTCATCTCAGAGAGGGATTTTTTTGAAGTCCAAGAAATGGATACTTTTTTTTCTGTAGCCAGTTCCTTGACTTTCTCAACATTCTTACCTCGGAGATCTTCTTGGAGGTAAAGTTTGTTCCCTGTGTTTGCAAGGAGGGCTTCGGTAACGGCGTGGACGCCATAGACAATATCATTTGTTTTCATGCCTCTATTATAACACAAAACCCCGTCTTGCAACGGGATTTTATTTATTCAAGAATCAGTAGACCATCTTTAACTTCAAATGGGTCTTTTTCATTGATACGATCGTAAAACATGATTCCGTTGATGTGGTCAATTTCATGCTGAACAACGATGGAGTTGTAGCCTTTGAGCTTGATACGGTGTTTTTCGCCGTCCTTGTCAAAGTAGTCAACAGTAACGCGAGCATGGCGAACAACATAGCCAGGCACATTGCGGTCAACAGAGAGGCAACCTTCTCCTTCGCCAAGAGCAGCGTCTTGAACAGAGTGAGAGACGATTTTTGGATTGTACATAATGGCTTGTAAGTCGTAGGCTTCCTGCGGAGTTTCACCTTCTTCAACAATGTTTGGTACCAAAACAGCGATAATACGTTTTGAGATATCTAATTGAGGAGCAGCAAGTCCAACACCACCTCGGAGCCCCATCTTTTCAGCCATGACAGGATCTTGGGAATGTTTGAGGAATTGCATCATCTTTTCACCGAGAATGATTTCCTGGTCAGACAAGGGGAAAGTGACTTCCTCAGCAACCGCGCGTAGAGTTGGATTTCCCTCGCGGATAATATCTTTCATATCAATTAAGTGAGCAGCTTTTGTAATACGTTCTATTGCAGACATTTTCTCTCCTTTCATTACCTCTACATGATATCACAAAATGACAAGGATTGAAAGTATTACAGCCTTTAGGATTTATAGAAAATAGATAGGAAGTTCAATTCAATTGTGAAAGAAATACTTATCTGTGATATAATAAAAAGAAAAGGCTTGCATTAGAAAGTAGGGAGAATGAAGATGCAAAGAAGACAAGATAGACATAAACGTGGACCAGTTTTTCATTTTGTGAGAGGCTTTGTAAACTTTTTTAGGAGTTATCGCAAGTGGAGCAATAAGGGATTTGTGGCGATACTCTTGCTAGCAGTTGCTTTATCAATGGGCTTGGTCTTGTTGTTTGAAAGCTTCCAAGGAATCCCCTTAACCAGTCAAAAAAAGGATGCCATTTCTCAAGAAGCAAATAAGACCAATCAAAATACTAAAGATCAGGAAGAGGAAAAAACTGCTAGAATTATGGCCAATGGGGACCTCCTTTATCATATTCCTATTTATCGTTCGGCTTTAAAAGAAGATGGGACCTATGATTTTCATGAGAATTTTGATTATGTGAAACCATGGCTCAAACAAGCAGACCTAATTATAGGTGATTTTGAAGGTACTGTGAACAAGGACCACTATTTGGCAGGTTATCCTCTATTTAATGCACCTGGTGAAGTTATGGATGCCATCAAGGATGCCGGTTATCAAGTGCTAGACTTGGCGCATAACCATATCCTAGATTCACAAATAGAAGGTGTGGTTTCAACAGCAGATGCTATTGAGAAGGCAGGAATGACACCTATTGGAGTGTATACGCATGAGTCACGTGATCAAGCTCCACTGGTTATCAAGGAAGTGAACGGCATCAAGGTTGCACTTTTAGCCTATTCTTATGGTTTTAATGGAATTGAGCAAAGTATTTCTCAAGAAGACTATAACCGCTATCTTTCAGACCTAAATGAAGACAAGATGAAGGCTGAAATTGAACGAGCAGAGAAGGAAGCAGATATCACCATTATCATGCCTCAGATGGGTGTGGAGTATCGCTTGGAACCAACTGAAGAACAAAAGGCTCTTTATCACAAGATGATCGATTGGGGAGCGGATATTATCTTTGGAGGGCACCCTCACGTAGTTGAACCATCTGAAACGGTTGAAAAAGATGGGGACAAGAAACTCATTATCTATTCAATGGGGAACTTCATTTCCAATCAACGAATTGAAACCATGCAAGATGAAGAGAATGCTAAGTGGACAGAGCGCGGCGTGCTCATGGATGTGACTGTTAAGAAAAAAGCCGGTAAGACGACAATCGAAACTGCAAAAGCGCATCCTTCTTGGGTAAACCGTACACCAAAAGGAACCTATTCTCCAGAAGGTTATCCACTCTTCCTTTACCAAACCTATATCTTAGAAGATTTTATCGAGGGTGGTAGTCATCGTGACCAGTTAGATGAAGCGACTAAGGAACGAATTGATACAGCCTATAAAGAAATGAACGAACATGTGGGATTGAAGTGGGACTAGCTTGAATCCAGAGGAAAGTAAATGACGATTAAGGTAATTGCAACAGATATGGATGGGACCTTGCTGGATGCTAGAGGCCAGCTTGATCTCCCACGTTTGGAAAAGATTTTAGATCAGTTGGATCAAAGGGGTATTCGTTTTGTCATTGCGACTGGGAATGAAATTCACCGCATGAGGCAACTACTGGAGCACTTGGTCGATCGGGTGGTTCTGGTTGTTGCAAACGGTGCTCGTATTTTTGAAAACAATGAACTGATTCAGGCTCAGACTTGGGATGATGCCATTGTCGATAAGGCTTTGGCTCATTTTAAGGGTCGAGCGTGTCAGGATCAGTTTGTTGTAACGTCTATGAAGGGTGGTTTCGTCAAAGAAGGTACGATTTTTACAGACCTTGAAAGTTTTATGACTCCAGAAATGATTGAAAAATTCTACCAACGGATGCAATTTGTGGACGAATTAACCTCTGACCTCTTTGGTGGTGTGCTCAAGATGAGTATGGTTGTTGGTGAGGAACGTTTGAGTTCGGTCTTGGAAGAAATCAATGACCTCTTTGATGGCCGTGTTCGTGCTGTATCGAGTGGCTATGGTTGCATTGATATCCTTCAAGCTGGAATTCATAAAGCATGGGGCTTGGAAGAATTACTCAAGCGCTGGGACTTGACCTCCCAACAAATCATGGCTTTTGGTGACAGTGAAAATGATGTTGAAATGCTTGAAATGGCTGGAATTGCCTATGCGATGGAAAATGCTGATGATAAGGCCAAAGCTGTGGCGACGGCTCTAGCGCCAGCCAACAGCCAAGGCGGAGTTTATCAAGTCTTGGAAAACTGGTTAGAAAAAGGAGAATGAAGTGGCAGTACAGTTATTAGAAAATTGGTTACTAAAGGAACAAGAAAAAATCCAAACCAAGTATCGTCACTTAAATCAGGTTTCTGTTGTAGAGCCAGACATTCTTTTTATTGGGGATTCCATTGTCGAATACTATCCTCTGCAGGAACTATTTGGGACTTCAAAGACGATTGTCAATCGAGGAATTCGTGGCTATCAGACAGGGCTGTTATTAGAAAATCTTGATGCGCATCTTTATGGTGGAGCAGTAGATAAAATTGTCCTTTTGATTGGGACAAATGATATCGGAAAAGATGTGCCTGTGAATGAGGCTCTCAATAATCTCGAAGCTATCATACAATCCATTACTCGCGATTATCCATTGACTGAGATTAAATTGCTTTCCATTTTGCCAGTCAATGAGGGAGAGGAGTACAAGCAGACAGTCTATATCCGCACGAATGAAAAAATCCAGAAATGGAATCAAGCCTATCGAGAGCTTGCTTCAGCCTATATGCAGGTAGAATTTGTGCCAGTTTTTGATAGTTTGACAGACCAAGTAGGTCAACTCAAAAAAGAATATACAACTGATGGACTGCATCTCAGTGTTGCTGGTTATCAGATTTTGACAAAATCTTTGAAAGACTATCTTTTGTAGTTAATTGCTTTCCTTTTTGCATTTTTGAGTTAGATAAGGTATAATGGTTTTGTTGTCTTTTGGGGTCGTTACGGATTCGACAGGCATTATGAGGCATATTTTGCGACTCGTGTGGCGACGTAAACGCTCAGTTAAATATAACTGCAAAAAATAACACTTCTTACGCTCTAGCTGCCTAAAAACCAGCAGGCGTGACCCGATTTGGATTGCTCGTGTTCAATGACAGGTCTTATTATTAGCGAGATACGATCAAACTTTGTCTAGCAGTTTGGTAAGAGATTTATAGGCTCGCAGTTCCTAGGCTTGAGTTATGTGTCGAGGAGCTGTTAAAACAATACATAACCTATGGTTGTAGACAAATATGTTAGCAGATGTTTGGACGTGGGTTCGACTCCCACCGGCTCCATTGATAATTTACATTGTTTTGTAAATCTTTCTAAAACGTTGTTTTTACAACGTTTTTTATTTTATTCTTTGGTATTCTTTTGCAAAAAAAGAATACAACATTTTGTTGTATCCTAAATATTAAATCAAGTCCTGAATTTTCTTAAGTTTTTATCATATTTTCTGTTATAATTAAGGTGCCTTAAGAAAAATAATGAAAAAACTAAATGTTTTTCATATAGTTTTCATTTTTTGTGTTATAATTAAGGTGCCTTAAGAAAAATATTAAGGTGCCTTAAGAAAAATATTAAGGTGCCTTAAGAAAAATAATGAAAAAACTAAATGTTTTTCATATAGTTTTCATTGTTTTAATAGTTTAAAGTCAATCTTATTTTTCTCTAATAGAAAATAATGAAAAAGTAGGTTTAGAAAGAGGTAAGTATCTATGTCTTCTCATAAAAAAGTGTCACTCTCTGAGATTAATCAATCTATCGATACTCCAAATAACAATCATTTCTGGCAAAATTTAAATGCCTTTTTAGGTCCGGGTGCTCTTGTCGCAGTTGGTTATATGGATCCAGGAAACTGGATTACCAGTGTAGTCGGTGGTGCTTCCTATAAGTATAGTCTCTTGTTTGTTATCTTGATTTCATCTCTCATTGCCATGCAACTTCAGCAGATGGCAGGAAAGCTTGGTATTGTAACCCAGATGGACCTGGCTCAAGCAACGGCTCATCATTCACCTAAATGGCTTCGTTATAGTCTATGGGTGATTTTAGAATTAGCCTTGATGGCGACAGATCTGGCAGAAGTTCTAGGTTCAGCGATTGCTCTCAATCTTCTCTTTAAGATTCCGATTATGATAGCAATTCTCTTGACCGTGTTGGATGTTTTTCTCTTATTGCTTCTGATGAAATTTGGCTTTAAGAAGATTGAAGCTATTGTGACAACACTGATTTTAACCATTCTAGCAATTTTTACCTATCTGGTAGCTTTGTCACATCCAAGCTTCCAAGGAATCGTTGAGGGTTATCTACCGAATGCAACCTTATTTGAAAGTCCCTTGCCAGGGCATGAAAGTCAATTAACCTTGGCACTAGGGATCGTGGGAGCAACGGTTATGCCCCATAACCTCTATTTGCATTCTTCCTTGTCACAAACTCGGAAAATCAATCACAAGGACAAGAATGATGTTCGAAAAGCCGTGCGCTTTATGACCTGGGATTCAAATCTCCAATTATCCTTGGCCTTTGTGGTTAACTCCCTTCTATTAATTCTCGGGGCGGCTCTCTTTTTCGGCCATGCATCTGAGATTTCTGCCTTCTCTCAAATGTATAATGCCTTGCAGGATTCTACTATTGCAGGAGCTATAGCTAGCTCGACCTTATCAACCTTGTTTGCCTTGGCTTTATTAGCCAGTGGTCAAAATTCGACAATTACGGGTACCTTGACTGGACAAATCGTTATGGAAGGTTTCTTGCATATGAGATTACCTCAATGGTTCATTCGTTTGGCAACTCGTCTCTTTGCCTTGTTGCCTGTCATGATTGTAGCGGTTCTGTTTGGTCATCAGGAAAAAACATTAGATCAGTTATTGGTTTATTCACAAGTCTTTCTTTCGATTGCTCTTCCATTTTCAATCTTCCCACTGATTTATCTAACTTCTAAGAAATCACTGATGGGAGAATTTACCAATGCCAAATGGAATACCATCCTTGGCTATATCGTTTCCATTATCTTAACAATTCTCAATGTGAAATTGTTATTTGATATTTTCTAAGAAATTCACCCGAGTTATAAAACAAGCATATAAGAAAAAAGATACCCAAGATTTCTTGGGTATCTTTTTTAAAATAAACGGAAGACATGGGATTCGAACCCACGCACGCTTTAACACGCCTACCGCGTTTCCAACACGGCCTCTTAAGCCTCTTGAGTAATCTTCCATTGTTTACTAACTTAGTCTACCATAAAGCCTTCTTTCTTGCAAATTTATTTAAAGTTAAGGAGTTAGTGACAGAAAATGAAAGAAAATGATAAAAAATGCTTGACTTTGAAAGAAAGTGTGATAGAATGAATAGTGTAAACGATAACAGGAGGTGATTCAGTGTTAAAAACAGAGCGGAAACAACTGATTTTAGAGGAGTTAAATCAACATCATGTAGTTTCTCTAGAGAAATTAGTTAGTTTGCTAGAAACGTCAGAATCAACGGTTCGAAGAGACTTGGATGAGTTGGAAGCAGAAAACAAGCTTCGTCGCGTACATGGTGGAGCAGAATTGCCCCATTCCTTGCAGGAAGAAGAAACCATTCAAGAAAAATCTGTCAAAAACCTTCAAGAGAAGAAGTTGTTAGCTCAGAAGGCGGCCTCTCTCATCAAGGAACAAGATGTCATCTTTATCGATGCTGGAACAACAACTGCCTTTTTGATTCATGAATTGGGCAATAAGAATGTTACAGTCGTGACCAACTCGATTCACCATGCTGCTCAGTTGGTTGAAAAGCAGATTCCAACTGTCATGGTTGGAGGAAGTGTCAAGATGGCGACAGATGCTAGCATAGGGGGCGTTGCTCTTAACCAGATTAACCAATTGCACTTTGACCGTGCCTTTATCGGAATGAATGGTGTGGACGATGGCTATTATACGACTCCTGATATGGAGGAGGGAGCTGTTAAGCGTGCTATTTTAGAGAATGCCAAACAGACCTATGTCTTGGTGGATTCGTCAAAAATTGGACAAACTTGCTTTGCCAAAGTAGCACCACTCAAACGAGCTATTGTTATCACAAGTCAAGGGCATGAGCTCTTGCAGGCTATTAAGGAGAAAACGGAGGTAATAGAAGTATGATTTATACAGTCACACTCAATCCATCTATTGATTATATCGTTCGTTTGGACCAAGTCCAAGTCGGTAGTGTCAATCGTATGGACAGTGATGATAAGTTTGCTGGAGGGAAAGGAATCAATGTCAGTCGTGTTTTGAAACGTTTGGATATACCCAATACTGCGACGGGATTTATCGGAGGCTTTACTGGTAAATTTATCACAGATACTTTAGCAGAGGAAGAAATCGAGACACGTTTTGTCCAAGTATCAGAAGATACTCGTATCAATGTTAAAATCAAAGCAGACCAAGAGACAGAAATCAATGGGACTGGTCCAACTGTTGAGCCGGATCAGCTAGAAGAATTGAAAGCTATTTTATTTAGTCTGACAGCAGAAGATATAGTTGTCTTTGCAGGTTCAAGTACTAAAAATCTAGGCAATGCCATCTACAAGGATCTAATTGCCTTGACACGCCAGACTGGTGCGCAAGTCGTTTGTGACTTTGAAGGACAGACCTTAATTGATAGTTTGGCCTACCAGCCGCTTTTGGTCAAACCAAACAATCATGAACTTGGAGCGATTTTTGGGGTTAAACTCGAAAGTTTGGATCAAATCGAGAAATACGCTCGTGAGTTATTGGCTAAAGGTGCTCAAAACGTCATTATCTCTATGGCTGGTGATGGTGCCCTTCTTGTCACATCTGAGGGAGCATACTTTGCTCAACCAATCAAAGGGACAGTCAAAAATTCAGTTGGTGCTGGTGATTCTATGGTTGCCGGATTCACAGGTGAATTTGTCAAATCAAAAGACGCAGTAGAAGCCTTCAAATGGGGAGTTGCTTGTGGAACAGCAACTACCTTCTCAGATGATTTGGCAACGGCAGAATTTATTAAAGAAACATATGAAAAAGTTGAGGTAGAAAAAAGATGAAAATTCAAGACCTATTGAGAAAAGATGTTATGTTGCTGGATTTGCAGGAGACTGAAAAAACAGCTGTCATCGACGAGATGATTAAAAGTTTGACAGACCACGGTTATGTGACAGATTTTGAAACCTTTAAAGAAGGAATCTTGGCGCGTGAAGCTTTGACTTCTACAGGCTTGGGTGACGGAATCGCTATGCCTCACAGCAAAAACGCTGCTGTCAAAGAGGCGACTGTTCTCTTTGCTAAGTCAAACAAGGGTGTTGACTACGAGAGCTTGGATGGGCAACCAACAGACCTCTTCTTCATGATTGCGGCTCCAGAAGGTGCCAATGATACTCACTTAGCAGCCTTGGCAGAATTGTCCCAATACTTGATGAAAGACGGTTTTGCTGATAAACTTCGTCAAGCAATATCAGCTGACCAAGTTATCGAACTTTTTAACCAAGCTTCAGAAAAAACTGAAGAGCCTGTTCAAGTACCTGCTAATAACTCGGGTGACTTTATCGTAGCTGTTACAGCTTGTACGACAGGTATTGCCCACACTTACATGGCCCAAGAAGCCCTTCAAAAAGTGGCTGCTGAAATGGGTGTTGGGATCAAGGTTGAAACCAACGGTGCTAGCGGCGTTGGAAACCAACTAACTGCTGAAGACATCCGCAAGGCTAAAGCTGTTATCATCGCAGCAGACAAGGCTGTTGAGCTGGATCGTTTTGATGGCAAACCTTTGATCAATCGTCCAGTGGCTGACGGTATCCGTAAAACGGAAGAATTGATTAACTTGGCTCTATCAGGAGATGCTGAAGTTTACTGTGCCGCTAATGGTGTAAAAGCTGCAACAGCCTCTAACGAAAAACAAAGCCTTGGTGGTGCCTTCTACAAACACTTGATGAGTGGTGTATCGCAAATGTTGCCATTTGTTATTGGTGGTGGTATCATGATTGCCCTTGCCTTCTTGATTGACGGTGCTTTGGGTGTTCCAAATGAAAACCTTGGCAATCTTGGTTCTTACCATGAGTTAGCTTCTATGTTCATGAAAATTGGTGGTGCAGCCTTTGGCTTGATGCTCCCAGTCTTTGCAGGTTATGTTGCCTACTCTATCGCTGAAAAACCAGGTTTGGTAGCAGGTTTCGTGGCTGGTGCTATTGCTAAAGAAGGTTTTGCCTTTGGTAAAATTCCTTATGCCGCAGGTGGTGAAGCAACTTCAACTCTTGCAGGTGTCTCATCTGGTTTCCTAGGTGCCCTTGTTGGTGGATTTATCGCAGGTGCTTTAGTTCTTGCTATCAAGAAATACGTTAAAGTTCCTCGTTCACTCGAAGGTGCTAAATCAATTCTTCTCTTGCCACTTCTTGGAACAATCTTGACTGGATTTGTCATGCTAGCTGTGAATATCCCAATGGCAGCAATCAACACTGCTATGAATGATTTCCTCGGCGGTCTTGGAGGAGGTTCAGCTGTCCTTCTTGGTATCGTCCTTGGTGGAATGATGGCTGTTGACATGGGTGGACCAGTTAACAAAGCAGCTTATGTTTTTGGTACAGGTACGCTTGCAGCAACTGTTTCTTCAGGAGGTTCTGTAGCCATGGCAGCAGTTATGGCTGGAGGAATGGTACCACCACTTGCAATCTTTGTCGCAACTCTTCTCTTTAAAGACAAATTTACTAAAGAAGAACGCAACTCTGGTTTGACAAACATTATCATGGGCTTGTCATTTATCACTGAGGGAGCAATTCCATTTGGTGCCGCTGACCCAGCTCGTGCGATCCCAAGCTTCATCCTTGGTTCAGCAGTAGCAGGTGGCCTCGTTGGTCTTACTGGTATCAAACTCATGGCGCCACACGGAGGAATCTTCGTTATCGCCCTTACTTCAAATGCTCTCCTTTACCTCGTTTCTGTCTTGGTAGGAGCAATTGTAAGTGGTGTGGTTTATGGTTATCTACGTAAACCCCAAGCATAAAACTTATACTCTTCGAAAATCAAATTCAAACCACGTCAGCATCGCCTTGCCGTACTCAAGTACAGCCTGCGGCTAGCTTCCTAGTTTGCTCTTTGATTTTCATTGAGTATTAGATATAAAATGAAAAGATTGGACCG